>NZ_JBSGGK010000008.1:0-233453 GCF_053603855.1 Monashia sp. NPDC004114
TTCGCATGCCCCACCTCTCCCGTCGAGTGGGCGCCCAGTCACACCAGTCACACATCTTCCGTGGGGCGGGTGGGACCGGGCGCCCACTCGACCGGGGGTGAGGGCCGGTGAGACATTCCGACTACATCACCCGGCGGGACAGCGCCCCGCCCTGTTCGTGGAGGCGGGCTTTTCGCATGCCCCACCTCTCCCGTCGAGTGGGCACCCAGTCACACCAGTCACACATCTTCCGTGGCGCGGGTGGGAGGGGGCGCCCACTCGACCGGGGGTTGGGGCCGTATGCCGTGGGGCGGGTGGGACGGGGTGCCCACTCGACCGGGGGGTTGGGGGCCGTGCGTCGTGGTGCGGTGGGGACGACCTCAGTCCTCGTCGATGATCTCGCCCTCGACGACCTCGTCGCTCGAAGCGGAGCGGCGGGGGCCCTGCGGTGGTGCCTGCTGGTCCCACTGGGCCCGGTCCGCAACCGTGGGCCCGGTGAACCGGTCGGACACCACGATCATCCGGCGGCTGATGACGGAGGCGAGCAGGCTGCGCGCGACCGGCCGGGTGAAGGGCAGGACGAGGATGAGCCCGAGCACGTCGGTGATGAACCCCGGCACGAGCAGCAGGGTGCCGCCGAGCAGGACGACGATGCCATCGGCGAGCTCGCGCGCCGGCATCCGGCCGCTCTGGACCGCCTGGTTCAGGGCGCGCCACGCCCGGCCGCCCTGGTGACGGATGATCAGCACGCCGAGCACGCAGCCGGCCACGAGCAGCAGGAAGGTCGGCCAGGCGCCGATGGCCTGACCCACGGCGACGATGACGAAGATCTCGAGGATGGGCAGGACAAGCAGGGCCAGCCCGAGGAGCCGCCCGGGTCGCAGCCCGCTGCGGCGGGCCGGCGTGGGGCTGGTCATGGTCGCTCCCGCACCGCGCCGCGGCCGCGCACGCGGGCCCCGGCCCGGCGCAGCTGTTCCAGCCGGTGCTCCACGCCCCACCGCGTCACGCTGGTCAGCGCCTCGCGGACGATGTCCTTGCCCATCTTCGACACCCCGACCTCTCGCTCGACGAACGTGATCGGCACCTCGACGACCTTCAGCCCCGCCCGAACTGCGCGCAGCGTCAGGTCGATCTGGAAGCAGTATCCCTGCGACTCGACCCCGTCGAGCCCCATGGTGCGCAGCGCGGTGGAGCGGTAGACGCGGTAGCCGGCGGTCGCGTCGTTGACCGGCATCCCGAGCAGCATCTTGGTGTAGGCGTTGGCGCCGACCGAGAGCACCTTGCGGCGCAGCGGCCAGTTGCGCACCTCACCGCCGCGCATCCACCGTGCACCGATGACGACGTCGGCGTCGGCGAGCGCGGCGAGCAGCGACGGCAGCTGCTCGGGCTGGTGCGAGCCGTCGGCATCCATCTCGACGGCGGCGTCGTACCCGTCGGCCAGGACGGTCGTGAAGCCCGCGAGATACGCCTTGCCGAGCCCTTCCTTGCCCTTGCGATGCATGACCCGCACCTGCGGGTCGCCCGCGGCCAGCTCGTCGGCCAGAGCGCCGGTGCCGTCGGGTGAGTTGTCGTCGAGGACGAAGACGTCGGCCGCAGGCACGCTCGCGCGCACCCGCGCGACGATGCCGGGCAGGTTCTCCCGCTCGTTGTAGGTCGGGATGAGCACGGCCACCCGGGTGACCGGCTCACGCTTCGTCGTCGTCATCCTCTTCCTTCATCTGGTCCGGGGTCACCGGTCGGGGGCGCCGTAGGCCCGCCACGACCAGGGCGAGCAGAGCGCCGGCCGCGACCCACTCGGGTGCCTCACCCACGCGGGTGGCCAGCGTCGTGGCGTCCCGCAATGGTAGGGCCCCTCGGACCACTGCCTGCGTGAACAACGACGTCACCTGGTGCGCAGTTCCGTCCGGCGTGATCAGCGCGCTCTGTCCGACCGTCGAGACATGCACCACCGAACGCCCGAACTCCATGGCCCGAAGGCGGCTGATGGCCAGCTGTTGCGGGGACTCGGCGGTGTAGCCGAAGGTCGCGTTGTTCGTCTGGACAACAAGAACGTTTGCCCCTTGGGTGACCACGTCGCGCATGATGTCGTCGTAGGCCACCTCGAAGCAGATGGCCAGGCCCGCCCGGATCGGCCGTCCGTCCTGCGCTCGCACCGTGAACACGCCGGGCTCGGGGCCCTTGACGAAGTCGCGGGTGACGAGGTCGACCTCGCTGCTGAATATCCGCCAGAAGGCCCGGTTCGGGATGTACTCGGCAAACGGCACCGGGTGGCGCTTGACATACCGGTCGGTGTTGCCCTCGCCCGACTCGAAGAGCAGGGCGACGTTGGACACGTAGCCGGGAGGCTCCTCGAGCAGGCCCCCCACGATGAGCGGCCGGCCGAGCCGCTCGACCGTGTCGAGGATCTCGGCCTTCGCGTCCGCGTTGCGAAGCGGGTCGATGTCCGAGGCGTTCTCGGGCCAGACGACGAGGTCCGGCTTCGGCGCCCGCCCCGCCTCGATGTCTGCCTGGGCCTTGAGCGTCGCCGCGACGTGGTTGTCCAGCACCTGCCGACGCTCCGCGTTGAAGTCCAGACCCGGGCGGGCCACGTTGCCCTGCACCCCGAGGAACTGCGCGGTCGGCCCGTCCGTCGGCAGTGGCACGGCCAGACCGGCGACCCCGAGCGCGAGTGCCGCGGCCACCGGCAGCGCGACCCCGCGGGACGGCATACGGCGGCCCTCTCGGCGAGCCGTGACCAGGCGCTGAGCAGCAAGCGCGAGCAGGGCCCCGGCCAGCGCGATCACGAAGCCCACAAACGGCGGCCCACCGAGTGCGACGAGGCGACCGAACGGTGAGTCTGCCTGGCCGAAGGCCAGCTTGAGCCACGGAAAACCACCGTACGGTGCCCGCGCTCGGAAGCCCTCCGCGACGACCCACGTCAGCGCGAAGGCAAGAGGCCGGACGCCGCGGTCCCGTGTCAGCCACCCGTAGACCGCACCCGCGATGCCGAAGAAGAGCGCCTCCAAGGTGGACAGCGCGAGCCACGGCACCGACCCCACGTAGATCCCCGACCAGCTGAGCGTCGGGACGAAGAAGACGAGGCCGGAGGCGGTGCCGAGCAGGAGGCCGCGCAAGGGGCCGAGACCCGACCACGCCCACGCCATCAGCGCCAGCGCCACCGGTGCGGCCGGCCACACGTCGAACGTGGGGAAGGCCAGGCACAGCAGGCCACCGCCCGCGAGGGCGGCGGCCAGCCGCAGCAGGAGGCGGCGTCGGGGGTCGGGTCGCACGAGGTCACCGTATGCCGCCTGGCCCGGTGCGCGGTCACCGGCCGCCAGGCGTGGGCTTGCGAGACCTCGGGCCGGGTCGGGCGTCAGGGCACGACCACGACGCCGCGGGCCGTCGTCGCGACCAGCGGCGGGTCGAGCACGACCGCGGCCGACTCACCCCGCGAGGTGTCGCCGCGGCCGACGACCCGCACCTCGAACGCCATCTCACGCGACCGCGTGCCGACCCGGACCAGCTCAGCGCTGATCTCGATGACGTCACCCGCGCGGACCGGAGCCCGGAACTGGACGTCGCTGTAGGACGCGAACAGGCCCTCGTCGCCGTCGGTCGTGATGCACAGGTCCGTGGCGACGTCGCCGAAGGCCGCCAGCGAGTACGCGCCGTCGACGAGGTTCCCGGCGTAGTGCGCGTGGCTGTAGGGGACGTAGCGACGGTGCGTGATGCGCTGGCCCACGCTCGCGCGTGTCGTCCTCGGCGCAGCCTCCGTCGGGTGGGTCGTGTCCGCCTGGGTCCCGCTCATGCCTTCCTGCCTTTCCTGACGCCGATCTCGTGCACGAGGTAGCTCGCGACCTCACCCGGGGTCGTCCCGCGGCCGAAGATGCGGTCGACGCCCAGCGTGGCGGCTGACCCCTCCTCGAAGCGGGGTCCGCCCGCGATGAGGATCGGCACCTGTCCCGCGGGGTAGGCCTCGCGGAACGCCGCCGACATCTGGGTGGTGTTGTGGATGTGGGCGTCCTTCTGGGTGACCACCTGGCTGACCAGCACCGCGTCGGCCTTCTCCGCGCGGGCGCGGGCGACGAGGTCGGGAACCAGCACCTGAGCGCCGAGGTTCACGACCTTGATCTCGCGGTAGTACTCCAGGCCCTTCTCTCCGGCGAAGCCCTTGATGTTGAGGATCGCGTCGATGCCCACCGTGTGGGCGTCGGTGCCGATGCAGGCGCCGACCACGACCAGCTTGCGGCGCAGCTGCTTGCGGATCGCGAGGTTCGCATCCTTGGCCGACAGCAGCGGGTACTCCCGCTCGACGACATGGACGTCGTCGAGATTGACCAGATGTGTCGAGGAGCCGTAGACCACGAAGAACGTGAAGTCCGGGCCCATCGCCTTGGCGTGGACGAGCAGTGCGGGGTCGAGACCCATCTTTCGGGCGAGCTGGAGGGCGGCGCCCTCGGCGCGCTTGTCGTGCGGCAGCGGCAGCGTGAACGACATCTGCATCATGCCGTCACCGGTCGTGTCACCGTAGGGCCGGATGATGCTGCCCTGCGTGGCTGTGGCCTGCTGGGCGCTCATCGGGATCCTCCCTTCGCGTCCTGCCACGCATCGAGAGCCGTGATGGCCGGGTTGTCGTATGCCGTCGCGCGCTCGAAGACGCCGTCGAGCCCCTTGCCACCCGTGGCGGGGCGCTTCATGAGTCCGAAGGTTCCGTCGGCGATCGCGGCGAGCAGTGGCGCGTCGCCCGCGGCGTCGGTGTCGCTGACGATGCGGTCGAGCAGGTCGACCGCCTCCGAGAGCACCTGGCGGGCACGCGTCTGGATGAGGCCGTCGCGCGGCGGGCGGAAGTCCTCGGTGAGGCCGCTGGCAGCGTTCATGACGTAGCGGACGTTCTGGAGCGCCAGGTCGCGGTCCGACAGGAACGGCGTGACGACGGCTTCGGTCATCATCCCGACCAGCAGGATGCCCTGACCGGTCATAGCCCCGACGAGGTTGAAGAAACCGTCGAGCAGGTACCCCCGGAAGACGTCGCCCGTCATGTGCTTCGTCGGCGGCATCCACTTGAGAGGGGCGTCCGGGAAGAGCTGGCGCGCCAGCAGGGCATGGGCGAGCTCCAGCCGGAAGCTGTCAGGGATGTCGGGGTTGATCTCGAAGGCGTGCCCCAGGCCCAGCTGCCAGTCCTCGAGACCGGCCTCCTTGGCGAAGCGCTCGTTGAGCAGCTGGCTCACGGTGACGGTATGGGCGGCCTCGACCGCGTCCGCCGTGGTCAGGTAGTTGTCCTCGCCGGTGTTGATGATGATCCCCGCGCGGGCGTGGATCTGCCGGGAGAACCGCTGGTCCACGAAGGTCCGGATCGGGTTGATGTCGCGGAAGAGGATGCCGTACATCGAGTCGTTGAGCATCATGTCGAGACGCTCCATGCCCGCGAGGGCGGCGATCTCGGGCATGCACAGGCCCGACGCGTAGTTCGTGAGGCGCACGTAGCGGCCGAGCTCGGCGCTCACGTCGTCGAGCGCGGCCCTCATGAGCCGGAAGTTCTCCTGCGTGGCGTACGTGCCCGCGAACCCCTCGCGCGTGGCCCCCTCGGGCACGTAGTCGAGCAGCGACTGTCCGGTGGATCGGATCACCGCGATGATGTCGGCCCCCTCGCGAGCCGCTGCCTGGGCCTGTGGGATGTCCTCGTAGATGTCGCCCGTCGCGACGATGAGGTAGATCCAGGGCTTGCTCTGGGGGTCTCCGTGCTTGCGCACCAACCGGTCTCGGGTCCGGCGTGCGGCGTCGATGCGCTTGAGGCCGGCACCGACTCCCTTGGCTGCCGCGCGCTGTGCCGCCTGGGCCTCGCGCCCGCCAGGGAGCCTGAACTGGACGCTCCCGCTCGCCGCTTTCTGGGCGAGCGTGGTCAGGTCCTCCGCCTCCCCCCGCAGCAGCGCGTCGTAGACCGGCGTCGTGACGCCGTGCTCCAGCCCGACCTCGTCACGGACCGCCGTGACGAGGTGGTTCACCCACGGCACGCGTTCATGGTCGGCGCCGGACAGGCCGGCGAGCCGCAGCGTCGCCCGTTCGACCGAGACGGTGGTGTGGCTCTTCGCGATCTTGACCACGGGCGCAGCGGCCTTGCGCGCGAGCGACCGCGCCCGCCGGACGACCGCAGGGTCGAGGTCCAGAACCCGCTGATCCTTCATGCGAGGGCACCATCCAGCCGGGACTCGAAGAGGGCGCGAACGGCCGGGACCTCGCGAACCAGGGACAGCGCCAGCTCGGCATGGCCGGGGACGTAGCCGTTGCCGACGAGCATCCTCACGTCGGCGGCGAGCCCCTCGGCACCGAGCGCGGCGGCCGCGAAGTTGGTCGCCATGCTGAAGAAGATGATCGTGCCGCCCTCGGCCGTGGCCAGGATCGCGGGCTGCTCGCACCCAGGCACGTCCACGCACACGACCGTCACGTCGGCCGGCCCACCGGCGGCCTCGACGGCTGCCGACAGGCCGAGCGGCGACCTGGCGTCGGCGATGACGACCTCGTCGGCGAGTGCCGTCGGCTCCAGCAGGGCACGCTCGCGCTCGAACGGCACGACGCCGATGACGCGCCGAGCACCGGCGGCGCGCGCCGCCGCCAGCGAGAGGGACCCTGACTTCCCGGCAGCCCCGAGGACGGCCACGGTCGGCTTGTGGCCGCGGGCGGCATACTCCCCCACGACCCGTTCGACCAGCGCCGGGGCTCCGCAGACGTCCATCACCATGAGCGCCAGCCTCGGGTCGAGATCGTCCGGAAGCCGGGCGGCGATGCTGCGCCCGAAGAGGATCGCGTGCCCCTGCGCGGGCACCTGCTCCGAGAGACCGTCCCAGCCCTCGAGGCCGTCGGTGACCCGCAGGGGCGTGAGCGACAGGGAGACGAGTGTGGCGACCCGGTCGCCGACCTCGAGCCCGAGAGTGCTGCGCGGCCCGACCTCGGCGACCCGACCGATGAGCATGCCGCCCGACCCGGTGACGGGGTTCTGCATCTTGCCCCGCGAGGCGATGATCTCGAGCACCTCGGCACGGACCGCTGCCCCGTCGACGACGCCGCCGACGGTGTGCTTCTCCGCAAGCTGCCGGTACGAGGCGGCGTCGAGGTTGAGGGTCTCCACGTCCACGCGCACCTCGTCGGCCCACAGCTGCGGGCGGGCGTCGAGACGGCGCGCGGCCTGGGGCAGCGTGATCGACTCACCGCTCGGCTCCAGGACCCGGTGCAGCCCGACGGGCGATGACTCGCGGGCGTTCTGGGCCGCCTCGGGGGCGTCGGACATCGGGTCGGACACGATTACAAATCCTTCTGTCTCAGTGGGGCCTAGGCCGAAGATCTTTCGTCAGCATAGGGCCCGCGCGGGCGCATCTTCACCAATCCGTGAGGTCCACCGGTTGGAGAGGAGACGCTCCCGCCGTTACATTGGCCGCATGAGCAAGGTTGAGCAGCCCTACGCCTACCGCCGTCGCGAGCTCGTCGAGCCCGACTGGACGAGGTTCCCGGGATGGGCAGGAGTCACCCAGGCCGACTGGGACAGCGCGCAGTGGCAGCGCGTCAACTGTGTCAGGAACGTCAAGCAGCTGCGAGCCCTGATGGGCGACCTGCTCGACGACCGCTTCTACGCCGACCTCGAGAAGGACCAGGCCGAGCGCGCGACCATGTCGATGCTTGTGCCACCGCAGATGCTCAACACGATGGTCCCGGGCACCGACACTCCGATGCCGGCCGCGGGCGCTGACTTCACGGAGGCGTTCTACGCCGACCCGGTCCGGCGTTACATGCTGCCCGTCTTCTCCGACCGCCGCACCGACTGGCCGTCGCACCCGCACTCCTCGCGTGACTCGCTCCACGAGCACGACATGTGGGTCGCCGAGGGGCTGACCCACCGCTACCCGACCAAGGTTCTGGCCGAGCTCCTGCCGACCTGCCCGCAGTACTGCGGCCACTGCACCCGTATGGACCTCGTCGGCAACTCGACGCCGCAGGTCGCCAAGCTGAAGTTCGACCTCAAACCGGTCGACCGGTACTCAGCCATGCTCGACTACCTGCGCCGGACGCCGGCGGTCCGCGACGTCGTCGTCTCAGGTGGTGACGTGGCCAACATGCCCTGGAAGAACCTCGAGTCCTTCCTCGACCAGCTCCTGACGATCGACAACATCCGCGACATCCGCTTGGCGACCAAGGCGCTGATGGGCCTGCCCCAGCACTGGTTCGCCGAGGACGTCGTCGAGGGCGTGGCGCGGGTCTCCAAGACCGCGCGCGAGCGCGGTGTATCGCTCGCGATCCACACTCACGTCAACAACGCCCAGTCGGTCACGCCATCGGTGGCCCGAGCATCCAAGGCGATGCTCGAGGCGGGTGTTCGCGACGTGCGCAACCAGGGTGTCCTCATGAGGGGCGTCAACAACACCCCTGAGCAGCTGCTCGACCTGTGCTTCTCACTGGCCGACGGCGCACAGATCACGCCGTACTACTTCTACATGTGCGACATGATCCCGTTCGCCGAGCACTGGCGGCTCTCGCTGGCCGAGGCGCAGCACCTCCAGCACTCGATCATGGGCTACCTGCCCGGCTTCTCGACGCCGCGCATCGTCTGCGACGTGCCCTTCGTCGGCAAGCGCTGGGTCCACCAGGTCGAGGAGTACGACACCGAGCGCGGCATCTCCTACTGGCGCAAGAACTACCGGACGTCGATCGAGGGCGACGACACCGAGGCGATGTCCCGCGAGTACGTCTACTACGACCCGATCTACACCCTGCCGGCGGCCGGGCAGCAGTGGTGGCACGACGCGGTCGACCACGAGTCGGTCATGGCCGCTGCGTCGGAGCACGCCGCGAGCAGCCGGGCGGCCGCGGAATCCCAGCTCGTCTGAGACTCCGCCGACGCGGTATGCCGTGGGGCCGTGGGATCGCCCCTGGCCCTCACGGCGCCACCCGTAGACTGCGCGCGTGACCACCCGCTCTCCCGCCACTCGCGCCCGCGTGCCTCGTGCCGAGCGGGAGGCGCAGATGCTCGAGGTCGCCGAAAGGGTCTTCTCCCAGCGCGGGATCCAGGCCGCCACGATGGACGAGATCGCCGAGCACGTCGGCGTCACGAAGCCACTGATCTACGACTACTTCGGCTCCAAGGAGGGGCTCCTCGCCGCGACGATCGAGCGAGCCCGTCGTCAGCTCATGGGGGCGCTCATCGACTCGTGGGGGGCCGAGCCGCATGCCGCGGTCCGGGACCGAGTCGCCGGTGTCGTCCACGCCTTCTTCGCCTTCATCGACGCCCACGAGGCGGCCTTCGCCCTGCTCCGCACGGAAGGCGCCCTGATCGGTGCGGCGTCCGAGTCGGTCGAACGGATCCGGCAGCAGACCGCGAAGGCGTTTGCCGACGGCCTGCGCACCATCCCGGCCTTCGCGGAGCTGCAGGCCACGCGGGTGACCGCGATGGCCGAGATCCTCATCGGGGGCTGCGAGCGGCTCGCAGTGTGGCGCAGCGCGCATCCGGGCATGACCGCCGACGAGGCCACCGACCTCGTGGTCACGACGATCTGGGACGGGCTGGCCTCCGTCGCGACCCGCGCCTGATGGCGAAGTCACGACCAGGCGACGGCCCCGCCACGCCGGCGACCGTCGCCCTGGACCGCGCCCGGGTCGAGTACCGCCGCCACCCCTACACCCACAACCCGTCGGCGCCGAGCTACGGGCTGGAAGCGGCTGCCGTGCTCGGGGTGGATCCCGCACGCGTCTTCAAGACGCTGCTCGTCGACACCGGAAGGAGCCTGGCCGTCGGGATCGTGCCCGTCGCCGGGCAGCTCGACCTCAAAGCGGTGGCGGCTGCGCTCGGCGTGAAGGGTGTCACGATGGCCGACCCGACGACGGCCGAGCGGGTCACCGGCTACGTCGTCGGCGGCATATCCCCGGTCGGGCAGAAGCGCGCGCTGCCCACGGTTCTCGACGAGACGGCATACGCCTTTGACACCGTGTTCGTGTCGGGCGGCCGCCGCGGCTTCGACATCGAGCTCTCTCCCGGTGACCTCGCGACGGTGACCCGTGCCGTCCGCGGGCGGATCGGCCGGCCGTAGGCCTGCCCGGAGTGCGGTCAGGCGTCCTCGCGTGGCAGGGCCGAAGCGCTGCGGCCCTCCCACGGCGTCGAGAGCACGACCGTCGTGCGTGTCGACACGTTGGCGGCCGAGCGGATCCGAGCGAGAAGGTCCTCGAGGTTGCCCGGCGTCGAGACGCGCACCTTGAGGATGTAGCTCTCGAGGCCGGCGACCGAGTGGCAGTCCTCGATCTCGGCGATGTGGCTCAGCTTCTCGGGGACGTCATCGGGTGCACTCGGGTCGAAAGGGGTCACGGAGATGAGCGCCGTGAGCGACAGGCCCAGCGCCTCGGGCGAGACCGTCGCGGTGTACCCGGTGATGACTCCGCGCTCCTCGAGGCGCCGCACCCGCTGGTGCACCGCGGAGGTAGACAGGCCCGTCGCCTTGCCGAGATCCGTGTAGCTCATGCGGCCGTCGGCGAGCAGCAGGCCGACGAGGCGACGGTCGAGATCCTCCATGGCCGAAGGGTAGACCAGGGGTTACGGGCCGGGGCGGCCATTCCTCATGCCGGTACGGCCGCCCCGACGCTGTCGAGTCCCCGCTCTACGGGTACGACACCACGTAGCTCGGGACGCCGATCGCGGCGTTGCTGACCGGGTCGCCGGTGTCGTTGACGACGTGGTCGATCGTCCCCGCACTGAGGTTCACCGTGATGATGTCGTGCAGCCTGACTCCGGGTGTGACCGGGACCTCGAACCCCCGGCTCGCGTGGATGGTCGGGTCGACGTTCGTGAAGATGTAGACGCCGCCACCCCAGAGCTCATGGGTGCGCACCCTGTCGCCCACCTTGTAGCCGGCCCAGCCGAGGACTCCGTCGTGCTGCCAGGCCGCCTGGTTGGGCGGGTCGTAGGGCATCTCGTTCTGGTAGAACACGGTTCGACCGCGCTCGCCGTTCCAGACCGTGTCGTACTGGCGGAAGTGCTCGGAGAACAGGCCCGTCGCGGTGACGTCGTCGCCGTTGACGACCACGCCGTTCTCCGCGGGGTTGACGGTCCATCCCACGCCGGTGCCGTGGTCGGCGCGCCAGGCCCAGATGTCGTCGAGCAGGGTGTGGTCGAGGTTGACCTCGAGGCCGACCGTGGCGCGCCCGGCGAACGGTCCGCCGACGCGGAGGAACACGTCCTGCAGGGTCGTCGGGTTGGACGCCGGCGTCAGCACCGGCTCGTCCTGCTGCTCGCGGGAGCCGACGCGGATGAGGGCCGGCGAGCTGACGGGGCCTGCGTCCACGATCAGCCCCGCAACGATGACACCCGGCACATCGGCGATGACGAGGGGCACCGCTCCACCGCTCGCCGTGATGCTCGCGAGGCCCATGGCGAGGACGACGGTGTTGGCTCGCTTGACGCTGATGCTCCGGTCGGCGGTGTACACCCCCGGCGTGAGAAGCAGTTGCTTGCCCCGCGCCAGCTGGCTGTTGATGGTCACGACCGAGTCCGTGGGTCGTGCGATGTAGAAGTCGGACAGCGGGATGGTCCGCCCCGGCGTCTGTCCGGATGCCCACGTCACGCCGGAGGTGTCGGACGCCGCCGAGGGCACGCGGACCTGCCAGCGGCCGGTGCTGTCGATAAACAGGAACGGACGCTCCCGGCTCACGGGCGTGGTCGCGAGGCTCGTGTACTGCGGGTTCGGGAACGTGGTGGGCGGGGCGCCGACGACCCCGGAGAACACCTGGTTCCACACGGCGTTGCTCCACGAGCCGATACTGCCGTTGCGCACGAGGAACTGCTGCTGCGACCCGTTGACGACCGAGTTCAGGCGCGAGTCGGCGATGAACCCGCCGCTCGCGTACTGCGGCCCGGCCGTGCAGTAGTCCATCAGCGTGAGGTTGCCGACGATGTTGACCCGGCGCATCGGCGCAGCCTGCGAGACCGCCCAGAAGTTGCCGGAGCCGCGGCAGCCCGTCTCCCCCATGACGTTGATCGTCAGGTTCGACAGCGACCGCCAGAAGTTCACGAGGGCCACGCAGTTGTCGGGCGCGAGGCACCGGTTGTAGACGTCGACATGGCCGTTGATGACGACGTCGGTCGGCAGCGCGCCGAGGCCGGCCACCTCGGTGTAGTAGCCGACCCGGAGCATGAGCGGATCCTGGGCGCTGCCATACGTCCCCGGCTTGAAGAGGAGCGTGTACCGCCCGCTGCCCATCTCGTTGTCGACCTGCTGGTTGTAGATCGCATCAGCACTCGCCTTGATCTGTGCGACCGACATGCTCGGGTCGAAGACGACGACGTTGGGTCCGAGGTCGGGAGCAGCCGGAGGCGCCGCTACTGCCGAGCCCGGCGCGACCAGTGCGAGGCCGCCGATGAGGGCCAGCACGATGGCCAGCAGAGCCTGCCCGGCTCGTCGTCGGCCGGGGTGCGTGCTGAAGATGGGACGAGCTATGCGTGACGCTGTCGTCATCGACACTCCTCGAGATGGTCCCCGAGCCCTGTGGGCGACGCCGGCGGGCGGCCCGCTCGCCATGATCGTCCCCACCTTCGAGGACGGGCAAGGGTTTTCGCCGATTCGCACCGGTAGCCTCTCGCGTATGCCGTCCACCTCCGCCCGGTTGCTCCTTCTCGACTCTGCTTCGCTGTACTTCCGCGCATTCTTCGGGGTGCCCGAGGTGATCGGCCCGAGCGGCACACCGACGAATGCCGTTCGCGGTCTGCTCGACATGATCGCCTCGCTCGTCGAGCGGGCCCGGCCGAGCCACCTCGTGGCGTGCTGGGACAACGACTGGCGGCCGGCGTTCCGCGTCGAGGCGATCCCGTCCTACAAGGCGCACCGAGTGGCCGGCCCGGGCGACGACGAGTACGCCGGGGAGCAGGTGCCCGAGGCCCTCGCCGTCCAGGTGCCGATCATCGAGGACGCGCTTCGCGCACTCGGCATCGCCCGAGTCGGCGTGGACGGGCACGAGGCGGACGACGTCATCGGCACCTACGCGACGGCATACTCCGGGCGCATGCCGGTCGACATCGTCACCGGCGACCGTGACCTGTTCCAGCTCGTCGATGACGCCCACGAGGTGCGCGTCGTCTACACGGCGCGGGGTGGCGTCCGCTCCCCTGACTTCGTCGACGAGGCGTTCATCCAGGAGAAGTACGGCGTGCCGAACGGCGCGGCGTATGCCGACATGGCGGTGCTGCGCGGTGACACGAGCGACGGACTCCCTGGCGTTGCCGGCATCGGGGAGAAGACGGCGGCGAAGCTCATCACCACGTACGGCACCCTCGAGGCGCTGCGGGCGGCGATCGACGGCGGCGACCCGGCGCTCAAGGGGGTGCAGCGGACCCGGCTCGAAGCGGCGAGCGGCTATCTCGACGTGGCGCCGCGGGTCGTCGAGGTCGTCAGGGACGCGGCCGTGCCCGACGTCGACGTGACGGTCCCGACGGCGGTCGCCGACCCGGCGCTCATGTCGAAGCTCGCCGTCGAGCACGGCCTCACGTCGTCGTTCGACCGGGTCATCACGGCACTGCGGCTGGACTGAGACGTAGGTGTGTCCCCGTGTCGTGAAGGACCGGCGCCGCGAATGCTGGGCTGTCGGTGCCTGCCGCAAGGATGAGCGGAATGCTGGTCGGCGCCCAGACCGACCGGCCCCCGCCAGGAGGACGCCATGGCACACGTGCACCACGCGATCGACTACATCGAGCTGGCCGCTCCCGACCTCGCTGCATCGAAGGCCTTCTACGCCGCGGCGTTCGGCTGGGCCTTCAACGACTACGGTCCTGACTACGCCGGCATCCAGGCCCCGGACGGCGACGGCGAGGTCGGCGGCCTCAACCCCGAGTCGCCCGGCTCGCCCGGCGGTGCCCTCGTCCTGCTCTACTCCGACGACCTCGACGCCACCGTCTCCGCGGTCGTCGCCGCCGGTGGCACCGTGACCCGCGAGCCGTACTCGTTCCCGGGCGGTCGCCGGTTCTACTTCACCGACCCGGCCGGCAACGAGCTCGGTGCCTGGGAGTCGGCCGACGAGTGAGCCGGCCGCGGCTGCCGATCGAGCGCCTGGTCGCGCCCGGGTCGCGCCCTGGTCGCTGTCGAGCCGGTCCGGCGAGCCTGTCCAGAGCCAGATCAGTCCAGCCGATCGGCGGCCACGACGCCACGGAGGATGCCGTCGGTGGCCTTGCGCGCCACGGCCGCAGTCTCCGCGTCGGCCGCGTCGGTCAGCTGCCCCAGCAGGTCGACCACTTGCTTGCACCGACGGACGAAGTCGCCCGCCGCAAGGTCGGTGCCCCGAAGGACCTCCTCGAGCCGGCGACCGCTGGCCCAGCGGTGGATCGACCAGGCGATGCCGGCGTCGGGCATGCCCGTGCGTGGCAGGGCGAGGTCGCCCTCGGCATCCTCGAGGTCCGACCAGATGTCGACCATGCGGTCGTAGGCCTCCCGCACCTCGTCGTTGGGCCATCGCGGCGCCAGGCCGCCCTCCTCCCGTCGCGGCTCATGCACCAGGGTGGACACGACGGCAGCCAGCGACGGAGCGTCGAGCCGCCGCCAGATGCCCTCACGCAGGCTCTCCGCAGCGATGAGGTCCTTCTCCGTGTACAGCTGACGAAGCCGGTCGCCCTCCGCCGTCACGGTCTGGCCGCCCTCGCCGAGGTAGCCCATCTCGACGAGCAGGTCGCAGATGCGGTCGAAGGTCTTGGCGACCGAGTTGGTGCGGCCTTCGATCTTGCGCTGGAGCCCGTCCGTCTCGCGGCGAAGGCGCCACCAGCGCTCGGCCCACCGGGCGTGGTTCTCGCGGTCCGGGCACTGGTGGCACGGATGGGCCTTCAGCCGGCGCCGCAGCGCGTCGACACGCGCCTCGGTCGGGTCCTCGGCCGGCGCGCTCCGGCGGCGCGGTGGCGGGTCGTGCGGCATGGTGGCGCGCATGGTCGCGGCAAGGTCGCGACGCGCCTTCGGGTTCTTCGCGTTGAACTGCTTGGGCACTCGCATCGTGCCGAGCGGCTCGATGGGGCCGGGCACGTCGTGCAGTGTCAGGCGCCGCAGGTGGTGGTCCTCGGTGACGACCGATGGTGAGGGGGCGTCGCCCTTGCCGCCGCGGTTCGGCATGACGACGACGGCCAGCCCGGCGTGACGGCCGGCGGGGATACGCACGATGTCGCCGATCTTGAGGGACTCGAGCGACACCGCCGCGGCGGCCCGCATCGAGGCGGACCGTTGCTTGGCGCCTTCCTTCTCGAGCGTCCGGATCTCGTTGCGGATCGCGGCGTACTCGGAGAAGTCACCCAGGTGGCAGTGCATCGACTCGGCGTATCCCGCGAGAGCCTCCTCGTTGCGCCGCACCGTTCGCACGAAGCCGACGACCGCCCGGTCCGCCTGGAACTGCGCGAACGACGTCTCGAGGATCTCGCTGGCCGTGTCCCGCCCGAACTGGCGGACGAGGTTGACGGCCATGTTGTAGGTGGGGCGGAAGCTCGAGCGCAGCGGGTAGGTGCGCGTGGAGGCCAGCCCGGCGACCGCGGCCGGGTCGAGCCCGCGGTTCCAGATGACGACGGCGTGTCCCTCGATGTCGATCCCGCGTCGGCCGGCACGACCGGTCAGCTGGGTGTACTCCGCCGGCGAGACGTCGACGTGGCTCTCACCGTTGAACTTCACGAGCTTCTCGAGGACCACGGTCCGCGCGGGCATGTTGATCCCGAGGGCAAGCGTCTCGGTCGCGAAGACGGCGCGGATCCGGCCGTCGGTGAACAGCTCCTCGACGATCTCGCGGAACGTCGGGAGCATCCCTGCGTGGTGCGCGGCGAAGCCTCGGGTGATGCCGTCGACGAAGTCCCAGTATCCGAGCACGGAGAGGTCCTCGTCGGCCAGGGCCTGGATTCGCTCCTCGACGAGCCGCCGGTTGCGCTCGCCCTCGGCGTCGGGGATGAGCCGCGCGCCGGTGGCCAGCAGCTGGGCGACGGCGGCCTCGCACCCGGCGCGGCTGAAGATGAACGTGATCGCCGGCAGCAGCCCTTCCCGATCGAGCCGGTCGATCACCTCCGAGCGGGTTGCTCCCCCGCCGGGACGACCGCCCCGCGCGAAGCCGCGGCCAGCGTCACCACCGCCCGGGCCGCGCCCACCGGAGTCCCGCCGGCCACGGCCCGACCAGTCGTCGCGGCCGTGCGAGCCGTTTCGGCCCCTGGACCCATGGCGAGGCCGGCCCTTGTCGCGACCGCCCCTGGAGCTGACCCAGTGCGAGTCCCACGCCCCCCGGCCCTCCGAGCCGCGGATCGCGTGCACGAGGTCGGGGTTCACCGTGACCGGGACCAGCGAGGACCCCCCGCCGCCTCCCGATGCGACAGTGCCCTCCCGGCCGTCCTCGATCTCCTCCACGAACAGGTCGAACATCGTCTGCCCGACCATCATGTGCTGCCACAGGGGCACCGGGCGATGCTCCGACACGATGACGGCGGTGTCTCCGCGCACCTCTCCGAGCCAGGCTCCGAACTCCTCGGCGTTGCTCACCGTCGCCGACAGCGACACGACGCTCACGTCGGGCGGCAGGTGGATGATGACCTCTTCCCACACCGCGCCGCGGAAGCGGTCGGCGAGGTAGTGAACCTCGTCCATGACGACCCAGCCGAGCCCGCGCAACGTGGTCGAGCCGGCATACATCATGTTGCGCAGCACCTCGGTCGTCATGACGACAACGGGTGCCTCGCCGTTGATCGACGCGTCGCCGGTCAGCAGGCCGACGTTGTCTGCGCCGTGGCGACGGACGAGGTCGGCGTACTTCTGGTTGGACAGCGCCTTGATCGGCGTGGTGTAGAAGGCCTTGCGCCCGGTGGCAAGAGCCAGGTGCACGGCGAACTCACCGACAACGGTCTTGCCGGCCCCGGTGGGTGCGGCGACGAGCACGCCGCGCCCCTCCTCGACTGCCCTGCAGGCCTCGACCTGGAAGTCGTCGAGCGGAAAGTCGTAGCCCGCGGCGAACTCGGCCAGCTGGGGCCAGGTGGGGATCATCGGCTCGCTCCCGTCGGGACGACGACGCGCAGTGCGCCGGGGACGACCTCGGTGTCGATGGGCAGGTCGGCGAAAGACTCGCCGTCCGCCTGGGAATGGATTCCCTCTGCCTCCAGACGAACCCGCGTGCCTCGATGCAGCTCGACGGCCGGATGGGTGACGTGCGTCCCGGAGTAGACCTTCGGGAAGACCCGCAGGAAGGCAGGCACGGACAGCTCGTGGACGATCATGACGTCGAGCAGGCCGTCGGCCACGTCGGCATCCGGGCACACGCGCATCCCGCCGCCGAACGAGGTCGTGTTGGCCACGGTCACCAACATCGCACGGGTCTCGATGCGGTGCCCGTCGACCTCGATGGCATATGGGATCGGCCGGAAGACAGGCAGCTCCCGCAGGATGGCCAGGTTGTAGCGCATCTGGCCGCGCGGCCAGGTCATCGCCTGCGCGCGAGCGTTGACGACAGCGTCGAAGCCGGCGCCCAGCACGCCGCCGAACCACTTCTCGCCGGCGACGTCATGGGTGACCCGGCCGAGGTCGATCTGGCGGGTCCGGCCGGTCGACAGCAGCCCGACGGACCGGACCGCGTCGCGGACCGGCAGCCCGAGGTTGCGGGCGAAGTCGTTCCCGGTGCCCGCCGCTACGACCGCGAGCCGCGTCGGTGTGGTGGCGCAGAGGTTCACCCCGAGGTGCACCATCCCGTCACCCCCCACGACGACAAGGGTGTCGACACCCGCCTCGACGGCGTCCCGGGCGCGGGCACGTGCCTGCTGGTAGTCGTCGCCGGAGACGTCGAGCACGTCGTGCCCGGCCTCCGTGAGCAGCCGGCGCGCCTGCGCACCGATCGCCCGACCCGCCCCCTTGCCGGATGTGGGGTTGACGATGAGGGCGACGCGGTCGGGCACAGCCGAACGCTACCTGAACCTCAGATCGCCGACGCCTGGTCGTCGGGCACGTCCAGCCAGTCCGGCTTGTGCTCCTCCTTGCGCCGGTCGAACATGAACGCCAGCCCGACCGAGGCGAAGTACAGCGCAACCATCGGCGCCATGAGGAAGAGCATCGTGTACGCGTCGGGCGTCGGCGTCATGACCGCGGCGAACACGGCGATGATCATGACCGCCGGTCGCCAGCCCTTGAGCATCGCCCGCGCCGGGATCACCCCGACGAGGTTGAGCGCCACGAGGAAGACCGGGAGCAGGAACGCGCAGCCGAAGGCGATGATGAACTTCAGCACGAAGCTGAGGTATGCCGTCGCGTCCTGCAGGTTCGCCGTGCCCTTGGGCGTGAAGCTGAGCAGGACGGTGACGGCCTTGGGCACCATGAGGAACGCGAAGAGGCATCCCGTCAGGAACAGCGGGACCGCGGCGACCACGAAGAGCCTGGCGACCCGCTTCTCCTTCTTCGTCAGCCCGGGGACGATGAAGCCCCAGATCTGCATCAGCCACACCGGCGACGCGAGGATCACGCCGGTGAACAGCGACACCGTGATCTGGGTCGCGAAGGGATCGGTCATCCCCGCGAAGTTGATGTTGATCAGGCCATCGGTCTTGGCCGCGAGGTCCTTCAGCGGCTGGATCAGGGCGTTGATGATCCGGTCGTAGTTGAGCCATCCGACGACGCCACCGACGACGATGGCGATCGCGCTGATGGTGATGCGGTTGCGCAGCTCTCTCAGGTGGTCCGCTAGGGACATCCGACCTTCGGGGTTGCGCTTGCGCAGCAACGAGGGCATTCAGAACCGCCGGGAACTAGAGGTAGCGAGGACCACTCAGAGGGTGGTGTCGCGGCGGACGTCGCTGCTCTCGGCGTTGGCCGCGCGCAGACGCTCGGCCTCGGCGCGAGCCTCGGCGGCTGCACGCTCGGCGTCGGCCAGACGTGCCTCGGCGGCGGCGCGCTCGGCCTCGGGGGTGACGACGTCGCTCTGGACGGTCGACTGGGACGCCTCGCTGGTGGGCTTGCCGTCCTTCTTCAGCTCGTCCACCTCGGACTTGAAGACGCGCGCCGAACGACCCAGGCTGCGGGCCATGTCGGGGAGCTTCTTCCAACCGAACAGGGCGATGATGATGATCGCGATGATGATGAGTTCGGGGGCACCCAGGTTGGGCATGTGATGTCTCCTCGTCGAAAGCCAGCCCGGGGTCGGGCCGTCAGCGCAGCAACGGCGCCGCACTGCACACAGCATACGTGGGCCGGATCACGTCGACTGCCGGGCCGTCGCCCGGGACCGTCAGGTGACCACGATGTGGACGGCCGCGGTCAGTCGTCGAGACGGCCGTAGGGCTCCAGGGCCGAGCGCGCCTCGTCCACGACGGCCGCAGCGAGCTCGGGCGGCTCGACGACGCGGGCCTCGCCGCCGAGACGGAGCATGAGGCGCCGGACCAGCGCCGGGTCGGCCACCTTGAGGATGACCCGCAGCGACCCGTCGTCCGCCCGTTCCACGCCTTCGTTGGGGTAGTAGTCGGCGATCCAGGCGGCCCAGCGGCTCGCCTCGATGACGACGGTCAGGTCGTTCTCGCCGGGCACGAAGACGTCGTCGAGGTCGCGGGGACGGGCCTGCGGGGGCGGTGTGCCGTCGACGTCGAGGACGGCGGAGGACTCGATGCGGTCGAGCCGGAACAGGCGCACATCCTGGGCTCGGTGACAGTAGCCCTCGACGTACCACTGCGCGTCGAGGTTGACGATGCGCATGATGTCGACGTCGCGCTCGGTCGACTCGTCGCGGGTCGCGACGTAGTAGCGCAGGTGCACCCGGCGACCGCGAGCGAACGCCTCCTTGAGGGTCGCCATGGCCGGATGCTGGCTGCCGTCGTCGAAGTCGAGCGCGATGCGCCCGCCCGGGTCTTCGATCGTCGTTGCCGCGGCAGCCCGGAGCTTGGCCAGGGTGCGCTCCGCGACGTCCGAGCCGACGAGCGTCGACCCCAGGGCCTGCAGGCCCGCGGTCAGCGTGACCGCCTCGTCACGGGTCAGCCGCATCGGGGCGGCGATGTCGTCGGCATTGTCGAGGTAGATGTGCCCGCTGTCCCACTCCGCGTCGATCAGCTCGGCATGGCCGTAACCCGGCGTCCCGCAGACGAACAGCAGCTGAAGGTCCTCGACGACCTGCTCCGGCGTCACGTCGAACTCCCGGGCCGCCTCTGCGATGGGCACCCCGCGGTGCTGGACGAGCCACGGCACCATGTCGAGCAGGCGGCTGAGGCGCTGGGTCGCCGTCTCCGGGACCTTACGCGCGGGTCGGCGCGTCGCTCTGCGTCGTGCGTCGCTCATCGCCCCTGCCCCTCGTTCGCTTCCGCCACAGCGGTCAGAGTCTTGCGCACGGTCTCGACGAGCTCGGGCGGCGACACGGCGATGGCGTGCGTGCCGAGGGCGACGACGTCGCGCTCGGTCGTGCCCCGCCGGTACGGCACCTCGACCTGCGCCCACCTCTCGTCGATCTCCGTGGTGCGCAGGGCGAAGCGGCGCAGCGTGTGCCCCCGGCCGTGGCGCAGCCGCACGACGGCGACGCCCTCCGGCTCTGGCAGCTGCTGCGCCTCCAGGGCCACCTCGGGCACGTGCCCGGGCGGGACGGCATACGACCCGGCTCGGCCCTGCTTGCGGACCGCGCCCTCGAACCGGCTCAGCCGGAAGGCGCGCTCGTCCTGCCGGTCCAGGTCGTACGCCGTGACGTACCACCGCCCGTGCCAGTTGGTCAGCGCCCACGGCTGGATGTGGCGGGTGCTCAGCTGGCCGTCGTTCTTGCGATAGTCGAACGTGATCGGCTGAAGCTGCGACACCGCCGCATGCACCGCCTCGAAGGCCGGCTCCTTAGTGCGGATCCGTGGCTCGGCGCCTACGGCGACGGACTCGTCGATTTCGACGCCCGACAGGCGCAGCTTGCGCAGGCCCGCCGAGGCAGCGCCCGAGATGCTCGCCGTCGACCAGGCGCGGGCGGCGAGGGCCAGCGCCGCGACCTCGTCGGGCTCGAAGCTGATCTCGGGGAGGGTCGTCTCGCTGGAGTCGATGCGGTAGCCCACCTCGTCGTCGAACAGGACGTCGATGACGGTCGTGGTGATCGGGATGCCCATGTCGCGCAGCTCGTCCTTGTCGCGCTCGAACATGCGGTCGAAGGCCTCGTCGGACGTGGCAGCGGCGTAGGCGGGCAGCGACTCGCGGATCTTCTGCTTCGACACCGGGCGGCGGGCGGACTTGAGCGCGAGGATGAGGTTGAGCAGCCGTTCGGTCTTCTCGGCCGACGCTGAGGCTGGGCTCATCGATGACCTTCCTGTGGGTGGGAGCAGTCCGACGCTACCTGACGGATCGGTCGGTATGGTCGCGACATGATCCAGTGGCGTGAGGGCGTCGTCATCGAGGTGCGCTCACGCTGGGGCGGTGCCGTCGAGTATGCCGTCCGACTCGCCCCGGACGAGGCGTTCGGGGACGACGTGGTTCGTGCGGTCGGCTACGTCGACCTGCTCGGCGAGCTCGGCCCCGGCACCGGCGTGCTGCTCAACACGACCGCGCTGGAGCGGGGCCTCGGCACCGGGGGCGTCGCGATCGTCGTGGCCGCACCCGAGGCGCTGCCGGTGCCCGTGGACGACCTGTCCTCCGTGCCTGGCCACGTGGTCAAGGCGCGATACACCCCGAGTCAGACGATGGTCCTCGGCGTCGACGAGCAGGGCAGCGCCCACCACGGCCTCCTGGCTGAGGCCGACGACCTCGATGGCCTGCCCGTCGTGGTCGCCGACCTCCACTCCGCGCTGCCGGCCATCATCGCCGGAGTACGCGACGTCGACTCCACCCTCCGGGTGGCCTACGTCATGACCGATGGAGGCGCCCTGCCGATCGACTTCTCGCGCAGTGTCGCCGGGCTGCGCGCCGCTGGCTGGCTCGCCGCGTCTCTGACCGTCGGGCAGGCGTACGGCGGCGACCTCGAGGCGGTCAACGTCCACACCGGGCTGCTCGCCGCGCGCCACGTCTCGGCCGCGGACGTCGTGGTCGTGACGCAGGGCCCCGGCAACCTCGGTACGGGCACTCGATGGGGCTTCTCCGGAACGTCCGCCGGCGAGGTCGTCAACGCGGCGGCGACCCTCGGCGGCGCTCCGGTCTGCTCGCTACGGATCTCGGAGGCCGACCCCCGCGAACGGCACCGCGGCGTCTCTCATCACAGCCGGACGGCATACGGGCGGGTGGCGCTGGTGCCCGCCGACGTGCCCGTCCCGCTGCTGCCCGGCGACTTCGGCAAGCAGGTCCTGCTCGAGGCGCACGCGCTGTGCGACTCGACCGCGGGGCGCCTGGTCGCGCGCGAGGTCGAGTGCGACGGGCTCGACGAGGTGCTGCGCATGAGCCCCGTCCCGCTGCGGACCATGGGCCGCGGATACGACGACGACCGCGCCGGATTCCTCAGCGCGGCCGTCGCAGGGCGCTACGCCGCCGGTCTGGCGATGGTTCGGCGCGCGTGACGGCGCGCCGAACACGGCGAGCGCAGCGAGCCTATGTGATGGTTCGGCGCGCGTCGCGCCTGGACCGACGAGCGAAGCGAGCGCCAGCGAGCGAGCCGAGGAGGGAAGGCGTGACGTGACGGCGCGCCGAACACGGCGAGCGCAGCGAGCCTATGTAATGGCTCAGCGCACGTCGTCGAGGTCGACGACGAAGATGAGCGTCTCCCCCGGCGCGATCGCGCCACCCGCACCACGGTCGCCATAGGCCAGGTGCGCCGGGATCGTCAGCTTGCGGCGGCCGCCGACCTTCATGCCCTCGATCCCCTTGTCCCAGCCCGGGATGACCATGCCGACCCCGAGCCGGAAGTCGAGGGGCGCGCCGCGGTTCCAGGAGGAGTCGAACTCCTCGCCCGAGGAGTGCGCAACGCCGACATAGTGTGCGCTGACGGTGTCGCCCGCCTTCGCCTCGCGACCGTCGCCCACGATGACGTCCTCGACGAGGAGGTCGGCAGGCGCCTCCCCCTCCGGAAAGTCGATCTCCGGCTTGGTGCGGTTCGGGTCGAGTGCCATGCTGCGTATCCCTTTCGTTGGTGACTCAGTCGTTTCGTTGGCTCGCTGCGCCCGCGTGTCCAGCGCGGTCAGTAGGCGTCGAGGATGTCGACGACGAAGACGAGGGTGTCGGTGCCGGAGATCTTCGGCGCGCTGCCCTTGCTGCCGTAGCCGTCCTTCGGCGGGATCACGATGAGCACGCGGCTGCCGACCTTCTTACCCACGAGCGTCTTGTCCCAGCCAGGGATGACGGCGCCGACGCCGATCGGGAAGTCCGCGGCCTGGCCGCGCGTCCACGACGAGTCGAAGACGCTGCCGTCCTTCCAGAGGACGCCGTGGTACTGAGCGCTGATCGTCTGGCCCTTCTTGACGACCGGGCCAGTGCCCTCGATGAGGGTGGCCTCCTTGGTCTCGGTCGGGGCCGCCGACTTCGGCACGGTCACGGTCGGCGCCTTGGTCGACCCGTCCTTGAACTCGACGGTCGGCAGGCCGGCGGGGCTCGCGGCCTGCGTGCCGTCGATCTTCGTCATGCCCGTGTGGACGTCCGAGACGTCGGCGACCACGACGATGGTGTCGGTGCCGGAGATTCCGAGCTGCTGGTTCCCGGCGGTGCCGAAACCCTTCGACGGCGGGATGGTGAAGGCGATGCGCCCGCCCTTGGTGGCGCCGACCAGGCCCTCGACGAACCCGGGGATCAGGTCCGTACGGCCAAGGCGGTAGCCCTCCTCGTTGCGCCCGGCCGCGAAGCCGTCGTCGAGCAGCTTGCCGCTGGTGCCGTTGTAGATCTCCGCGCGCAGGACCACGGTGTCAGCCGCCGTGGCTGCCTTGCCGCCACCCGGCGTGAGCACCTTGCGCTCGACATCCGTGGAGCTGATCGGCGTCTTGCCGAGCGTCACCTTGGGTGCAGTCTTCATGTCGACCGCACCGGTGGCGGTGAGGTTCTTGAGGGCGACCGAAGCCGGGACGGACGTCGTCGCGCCGCCGCTGCCGCCGCTCGGGTTCGAGCCACAGGCAGTCAGGGCGGTGATGCCGCACACGGCGATGAGGGCAGCGGCCGCACGCGCTGCTGGACGGTTGTAACGCACAGGAAGTGACTTTCGGCTCGGGAGGGGACGGACGAGGTGCCAGGAGGCAAAGCCCGGCCACTGTAACCCCCGCCCTTATGACCACCACACAGCGCACTGACAGGTTCGCATGCGGTCCACGCCGTCAGAGCGGGCGCTGGATCGTCGGCGTGCGCTCGATCGTGTCCATCAGCCGCTCGACCCGCTCGTCGACCGCGCGGAAGGGGTCCTTGCACAGGACCGTTCGCTGCGCCTGGTCGTTGAGCTTCAGATGCACCCAGTCGACCGTGAAGTCCCGGCCGTGCGCCTGCGCGGCCCGGATGAAGTCGCCCCGCAGCTTGGCGCGCGTCGTCTGTGGCGGCCTCACCTTCGCCTCGAAGATCTCCACGTCGGAGGCGACCCGGGCCGCCTTGCCATGCCGCTGGAGCAGGTAGAACAAGCCGCGACGCCGGTTGATGTCGTGGTACGCGAGGTCGAGCTGCTGCACCCGGGCATCGGTGAGGGCGAGACCGTGGCGCTCGCGGTAGCGCTCGATGAGGCGGTGCTTGATCACCCAGTCGATCTCGGTGTCGATCGCGTCGAGGTCTCCCTTGCCGATGGCGTCGAGAGCCCGGCCCCACAGGTCGATGACCTGCTTCGTGTCGGGACTCGTGAGCCCCTCTCGGTCGACGAACTCCACCGCCTTGTCGAGGTACTCGCGCTGCATGTCCAGCGCCGACAGCTCGCGGCCGTTGGCGAGGCGGACCGTGGCCCGTCCGCTCGGGTCGTGGCTCATCGTGCGGATCGCGCGGATCGGGTTCTCCATCGTGAGGTCGCGCATGACGACCCCGGCCTCGATCATGCGGAGCACGAGGTCGGCGCTGCCCACCTTGAGCAGGTTGGTCGTCTCGGACATGTTGGAGTCGCCGACGATGACGTGCAGCCGGCGGTACTTCTCGGCGTCCGCGTGCGGCTCGTCCCGGGTGTTGATGATCGGGCGCGACCTCGTCGTCGCCGACGAGACGCCCTCCCAGATGTGGTCCGCCCGCTGGCTGACGGCGAAGGAGGCGCCGTGGGCGGTCGCGACGACCTTGCCCGCGCCGCACGTGATCTGCCGGCTGATGAGGAACGGGATGAACATGTCCGACACACGCTGGAAGTCGCCGGTGCGTCCGTACAGATAGTTCTCGTGGCAACCGTAGGAGTTGCCCGCGGAGTCGGTGTTGTTCTTGAAGACGAAGATCTCGCCCTCGACGCCGTCGTCGCGCAGGCGCGCCTGGGCGTCCTCCACGAGACCTTCGAGGATCCGCTCCCCCGCCTTGTCCTGGATGACGAGCTCACGCACGGAGTCGCACTCCGCCGTCGCGTACTCCGGGTGGGAGCCGACGTCGAGGTAGAGACGTGCACCGTTGCCGAGGAAGACGTTGCTGGAACGGCCCCAGGCGACGACCCGGCGGAAGAGGTAACGCGCGACCTCGTCGGGCGTGAGCCGTCGCTGTCCCTGCGTCGTGCAGGTGACGCCGTACTCGTTCTCGATCCCGAAGATGCGCCGCTCCATGAACCAACTCTAGGCGGCCATCCTTCGCCTCAGGCGAACACCCGTTCCTCGCGCCGGATATTCGTGCTGTGCTGACGCTCATGTCGAACGTGCTCGTCCTCGGAGGAACGTCCTGGCTCGGCGGTGCCGTGGCCGCGACCGCACTGGCCGCCGGCCATGAGGTGACCTGCCTGGCCCGCGGCGACTCGGGAGAGGTGCCGGAAGGGGCGCGCCTCGTCCATGCCGACCGGTCCTCCCCCACGGCATATGCCGCCTTGCCCCGCGCCGAGCAGTGGGACCTCGTGGTCGATGTCGCTCGGCAGCCGGGCCACGTCCGCGGTGCGGTCGAGGCCCTCGGCGAACGCACCGACGGCTGGGCCTTCGTCAGCTCCTGCTCGGTCTACGCCCGCCATGACGAGCCGGGCGCGGACGAGTCGGCCGCCCTCCTGCCGGCCCTCGAGGCCGGCGAGGGCACTCCCGAGCAGTACGGCGAGGCGAAGGTCGCCTGCGAGCAGGCGGTGCTCGATGGGCGCGACGGGCAAGCCCTCATCGCTCGCTCTGGGCTGATCGTCGGGTCGGGTGACCCCAGCGAGCGGTTCGGATACTGGCCGGGTCGGTTCGCACTCGCCGTGTCGGACGGGCGGCCCGTTCTCGTCCCTCAGGACACCGAGCGACCGGTCCAGTGGGTGCACGTGTCCGACCTGGCCGAGTGGCTCGTCGCGGCCGGCCTGGCCGGGGTAACGGGGACCATGAACGCGATGGGTCCGACGACCTCGCTGCGCAGCGTCCTCGATACGTGCGCGGCGGTGGCCGGTTTCGACGGTGAGGTGGTCAGTGCCCCCGACGACGCTCTGGCCGCTGCCGGTGTCGAGGAGTTCATGGGGCCGCGGTCGCTCCCGCTGTGGCTGCGCGACCCGGACTGGCGCGCGTTCCTCGACCGGAGCGCCGAGGCCGCGGCGAGCGCGGGCCTGACCGCCCGTCCGCTCCAGGAGACCGTCGCCGATGCACTCGCGTGGGAGCAGAGCCTGGGTCTCGACCGGCCGCGGCCTCGCGCCGGGCTCGACCGGGACGTCGAGCTCGCCCTCATCGAGGCCCTGTCCCGCGAGGCCCCTCGAACCGGGTGGGGCGGTCAGCGGACCGGAGCCAGCTCGGCGTAGTCCTGCCGGGTGACCGGGTGTGCGGCGAGCTCCCCGCGGGCGTCCGGGACGGCGATGACTCGGGAGCCGTTGACGAGCACGACGTCGCTGGCGAGCGTGTTGGCGGTGACCGTGAAGACGAGCTGGGCCATGGCGAACTGCTGCTCGCGCACTGAGAGCCGGTCGAACCCGGGGGGCACCGCGATCCGCGCCGTACCCTCGTTGGTCACGGTGCCAGCCAGCGGCCGGGTCGTCGTCGGCACCGCCGAGCGGAGCCCGCTCGCCAGCTCGATCTCGTCAAGGGGCGCGGTGAGCGCCCCGAGCACGGGGGTCATGCCCGTGCCCTGGCTCACCGTCCGGGTCACGCGTTGCAGCCGGTCGCCGTGAATGAGGTAGACCTGCATGCTCAGTGGGACGCCCGGCTCGGCCACGCCCGGGGACGCGGCTCCGGACGGGGACGGGAGCAGCACAGGGTCCGGCTGGTCCTGCGGCAACATCACACAGCCGGCCGCACCGAGCGTCACCCCGAGCCCCAGTGCCAGCGCGAGCAGCCCGCGACGCCAGGTATGCCGTCCGGGCCCCCGACGCGCTCGGCGCCGGGTATGCCGCCTGGCCGGCCAGGCGGCATACGGCGGCGTGGTGGCCTGATCAGCGCACGGGAAGCTCGACGACAAAGCGGGCACCTCCTTGAGGGCTCGTCTCGACCGCGACCCGGCCGCCGTGGGCGGACACGTGACGCTGCACGATCGCCAGGCCCAGGCCGACGCCCTGCTCGCCGCTGCCCCCAGCCCGCGCGAACCGGTCGAACACTCGTCCGCGGTCGCTCTCGGCGATGCCCGGACCCCCGTCGTCGACGACGATCCGGACCGTGCCGTTGGTGCGACTCACGGTGACCGCCTCGCACCCGCCGCCGTGGCTCTGCGCGTTGCCGACGAGGTTCGCCACGACGCGCTCCAGGCGCCGCTTGTCGACGAGAGCCACCAGGTCGGGGCCTGCGCCGACGACGGACGTGACAGGTCGGCCGGCGACCGCGTCGGCGGCCCGCCGGGTCAGCTCACCGATGTCGACCGGCTCGAGCACGAGATCCTCGCCGGCGTCGTGGCGGGAGATCTCGAGAAGGTCCACCACGAGGGACCGGAACCGGTCGAGGTCGTCGGCGAGCAGGTCGACCGGTTCGCGCACCGACTCCGGCAGCAGGGCCTTGCGGTTCGTGATGACCTCCATCGAGTTGAGCATGGTCATCAGCGGCGTCCGCAGCTCATGGCTCACGTCGACGGCGAACCGGGAGTCGGCCCGGACCCGGTGCTCAAGCTGGCTCACGGTCCGGTTGAAGGACTCTGCGAGGGGGTCGAGATCAGGGTCGCCCCGCGGCCGCAGCCGTGCATCGAGGCGGCCCCCTGCGACGGCGCCGGCCACGCGGGTCAGCTCGGCCAGGGGCCGGAGCGCGACCCGGCTCGCCGAGCGCCCCAGACCGACGCCCACGAACGTCGTGACGACGGCAGCCAGAGCGAGGACCCACGCCATCGCCTGCAGCGTGCTGTCCAGCTCGACGAGCGAGTAGACCTCGAACAGGGCGTCTCCGGGCTGCTGGAGCGGAACCCCCACCATGAGGTAGAGCCGGTCGTCGACGAGGACGCGCTGGGTCACGGTCTGCTGGGTCGCGGCGGCGTCGACGAGCGCGGTGGGCAGCGTCGCCGGCCCGAGGGCCGGGTTGGTGCCGTACCAGTGCCCGGACGCCAGCGCGACCGACGACACGGCGTCGTTGGTCGGGAGCCCGCCGAGAATGGAGGCGACCGAGGTCGAGCCTCGGCCCAGACTTTCCAGGACCGAAGAGCGGTCCAGAGCCGTCTCGGTGACCGCGGTGTCCTCGCGCTGCGAGAGCAGGTACCGCGAGACGGTGACCCAGGAGACGACGGACAGCAGGGCAGAGATGGCCAGCGCCAGGAGCCCGAAGGTCAGCTCGACCCGGGCCCGCAGGCTCGAGGGGTGCAACAGCCGGCGGCGAGTCTTCGGGCGAGGGTTCTCGGCCCGGCGCAGACGGTCGAACAGCCGCACGGTCTCAGCTCGCGAGCCGGTAGCCGAGCCCCCGAGCGGTGACGACATGGCGCGGGGATGCCGGGTCCAGCTCGACCTTCGTACGCAGCCGGCGGATGTGCACGTCGACGATGCGGCTGTCGCCGAAGTAGCCGTAACCCCAGACCCGGTCGAGCAGGTGCTCTCGGCTGCAGATCCGGCCGTCCGCCACCGCGAGCTCCACCAGGAGCCGGAACTCGGTGCGGGTCAGCGGGATCGGCTCCCCTTCTCGGGTCACCACGCCGTCGTCGACACCGATGTTGAGATCGCCGGACACGACGTGTCGCGGGGCACGGCCGGCGGTCGGCTCGGTGCGGCGGAGCAGGGCGCGGATGCGGGCGGCCAGCTCCTTGGCCACGAGCGGCTTGGTGACGTAGTCGTCGGCGCCGGACTCGAGACCCGCGACGACGTCGTGGCTGTCCGTGCGGGCCGTGACCATGATGACCGGCACGTCGCTGCCGCGCCTGATGTCACGGCATACCGAGAACCCGTCCCGGTCGGGGAGCATGAGGTCGAGCAGGACGATGTCGGGCGCCACCTCCTTGACCCGCTCGAGGCACTGCTCGCCGTCGGCGGCCTCCAGCACGGTGAAGCCCTCGTCCTCCAGTGCTAGCCGGAGGACGCGTCTGACCCTCGCATCGTCCTCGACGAGGAGCACTCTCCGCGCCACCCCCACAGTCTCCGAAGACCGGCTGGAAACAGGTCGAGTCCTGCCTGCGAAACACCTGGGAATTTGTGACTAAACGTGACCTGTCGCCACATCCGATGACGGCCAGTTTGCGGTCTCGTGTCATCTGCCTCCGGGGCCCCGGCGGGGCCTTCCGGCGTGCCTAGGTTGACGCCGACGGTCGCCGTGGCTCGGCGTCCGCGCCGGCCGCCATCCGGTCGGTTCGATCCAACCAAGGAGAACGCGATGCCCGTGAGGAAATGGCCCGTGGCAGCCGTCGCGGCGGTGGCCACGAGCTGCCTCGCCCTAGCCGCCTGCAACTCGAGCGGCGGGACGAACGCCGGCGCGACAGGTGCCGGTGGCAGCTCGGGGTCGGCGAGCGCGGTCAAGGGCGGCACGCTGAACATGCTCGGGAGCGGCGACGTCGACTACATGGACCCGAACATCAGCTACTACTCGATCGGCTATCTGGCGCTGCGTCTGTGGAGCCGGCAGCTCTTCAACTATCCAGCGGTCGACGGCCAGACCACCAAGGCCGTGCCCGACCTCGCCACCGACATGCCGACTGCCGGTAACGGCATCAGCAGCGACGGCAAGACGTACACGATCAAGATCCGCCAGGGCGCGAAGTGGGACACCAGCCCGGCACGGCAGATCACCGCAGCCGATGAGGTCCGCGGTGTCAAGCGGACGTGCAACCCGGCACAGCCGTTCGGCGGCCTGCCCGACTACGAGAGCCTGATCGTCGGCATGCAGGCCTTCTGCGACGGGTTCGCCAAGGTCGGGCACACCGCCTCGGCGATCGGCGACTACATCGAGAAGACGGACCTGCCCGGCGTCGTCGCCAAGGACGACCAGACGGTCGAGTTCAAGCTGAACAACCCGGCGAGCTACTTCCCGGACATGCTGACGCTGCCCGCCTTCTCGCCCGCACCGAAGGAGCTCGACCAGTACGTCCCGGCGAGCCCTGAGCTCGCGGCGCACACGATCTCCGACGGCCCTTACAAGATCGACTCGTACACGCCGACGAAGAGCATCAACTTCAGCCGCAACCCAGCCTGGGACGGCGCGAGCGACCCGATCCGCAAGGCCTACGTCGACAAGGTCGTCATCAACGAGACCGTCACGCAGGACTCGACGCAGCAGCAGCTGCAGACCGGCACCCCGAGTGCCGACATGGAGTTCGACAACTTCCCACCGCCGTCGCAGCTTCCGGCCCTCATCGCCAAGAAGGACCCGAACCTGACGATCGGCCCGTCGGCCTCCTCGAACCCCTACGTCGTGTTCAACATGGTCTCCCCGAACAACAACAAGGCCATGGCGAACCTCAAGGTGCGTGAGGCGCTCGAGTACGCGATCAACCGCGCCAACATCATCCAGGTCATCGGCGGTCCCAACCTCAACGAGTCGCTCAGCCACGTGCTGCCGTCGAACATCGTCGGTGGGTCCTCGAACTTCGACCTCTACCCGTACGACCCGAACAAGGCCAAGCAGCTGCTCAGTGAGGCGGGGTTCCCGAACGGGCTCACGCTGAAGATGCTCTACCGCAACGCGTCAGAGGGCAGCAGCAAGACCTTCCAGACGGTGCAGCAGGACCTGTCCAAGGCCGGCATCACCGTGCAGGGCGTCCCCTCCCCGAACGCCGACTTCTACACGAAGTACCTGCAGGTGCCCACCGTCGCGCAGCGCGGGGTCTGGGACCTGGCGGTGGCCGGCTGGGGAGCCGACTGGTACGGCAACGCGGCCCTGTCGTTCTTCAAGCCGCTGTTCTTCGGAAAGCCCGCGTTCCCGCCGATCGGCAGCAACTTCGGGCTCTTCGACGACTCGGCGACCAACGACATGATCACCAAGGCGGCCCAGTCGGCCACCGAGGACCAGGCGGCCACCCAGTGGGCTGATGCCGACAAGCAGGTGATGGGGCAGGCCCCGTTCTTCCCGATCACCAACCCGAAGCAGGCCAACTACCACGCCAGCCAGGTCAACGGCGCGGTCTACGTTCCGGCGATCCAGAACTACGACCCGACCAACGTCTGGCTCTCCGCGGACAAGCAAGGCGGCTGATCCGCGCTCGCCGGGCCGGCCGACGGCATATCCCGTCGGCCGGCTCGGGCAGCCGCGTGACCGTCCCACAACCCGTCATCGGAAGGCGTGTCCCATGGCACTGCTCGAGGTACGCGACCTCACGGTCTCGTTCAACACCCCCGACGGCGTCGTCCAGGCCGTGCGCGGGCTCTCGTTCGACGTCGAGCGTGCGAGCACGCTCGCCATCGTCGGTGAGTCCGGCTCGGGCAAGAGCGTCGCCACCCAGACCATCACCGGCCTGACCCGCGGAGCGCGCGTGTCGGGCTCGGCCAAGTTCGACGGCGTCGAGCTCATCGGCGCCTCGACCAAGACGCTCCAGCAGATCCGCGGTGCGCGGATCGGGATGATCTTCCAGGACCCGCTGTCCAGCCTGCACCCCTACTACTCGGTGGGCTGGCAGATCGTCGAGATGATCCGGGCCCACCGGAGCAACACCTCCACGGCGACCGCGCGGGCCCGGGCGGCCGAACTGCTCGGTCTCGTCGGCATCCCGAACGCCGCGCAGCGTCTCGACGACTACCCGCACCAGTTCTCCGGCGGCATGCGCCAGCGCGTCATGATCGCCATGGCCATGGCACTCGACCCGGCACTGCTCATCGCCGACGAGCCGACGACCGCGCTCGACGTGACCGTCCAGGCCCAGGTGCTGGGCGTCATGCGCCGGCTCCAGGAGGAGTTCGGCACGGCGATCATCCTCATCACCCACGACCTCGGGGTCGTGGCCGAGATGTCGGACGACGTCGTCGTCATGTATGCCGGCCGGGCCATGGAGCGCGCCCCCCGCCGCACCGTCTTCTACCTGGGACACCACCCCTACACGAAGGGACTGCTCGCGTCGCTGCCTGCCCAGGGTGGGGCCAGGGAGCGCCTCACGCCGATCGGCGGCACGCCGCCGTCCCTCATCAGCCCGCCGGTCCGGTGCCCGTTCGCGCCCCGCTGCCCGGACGTGTTCGACCGCTGCTGGCAGGAGCTGCCGGCGCTCGAGCCTGTCGCGAACGACCCTGAGCACACCTCCGCCTGCTTCCTGCCGAAGGACGCCGCATCGATGGGGCAGGACCTTGCGAAGGAGTCCGCATGACCGAGCCGCTGCTCATTGCCGACCAGGTCTCGAAGACGTTCCCGGTCAAGACCGGGGGTCTGCGGCGTGGCTCCCACGACGACGTCCACGCGGTCGACAACGTGTCTCTGGAGATCCAGCCGGGCGAGACCCTCGGGCTCGTCGGCGAGACAGGGTGCGGCAAGTCGACGCTTGCGCGGTGCATCGCCCGTCTCTACGACCTCAGCGGAGGCAAGGTCGTCTTCGACGGCCGCGACATCACCAACCTGTCCCGCAGCCAGCTGCGCGAGGTCCGCCGTGAGGTCCAGGTCATCTTCCAAGACCCGTACGGCTCGTTGAACCCGCGCCGCCGGGTCGGGTCGATCATCGGCGACCCCTTCGTCATCCACTCGCTCGGCACGTCGAAGGAGGTCAAGCGCAAGGTCCAGGAGCTGATGGAGCGCGTCGGCCTCAACCCGGAGCACTACAACCGCTTCCCCGCCGAGTTCTCCGGCGGCCAGCGGCAGCGCATCGGGGTCGCGCGGGCCCTGGCGCTGCAGCCCCGCCTCGTGATCTGCGACGAGCCGGTGTCGGCGCTCGACGTGTCGATCCAGGCCCAGATCATCAACCTGCTCATCGACCTGCAGGAGGACTTCGGCCTCACCTACCTGTTCATCTCGCACGACCTGTCCGTGATCCGGCACGTGAGCGACCGCGTGGCCGTGATGTACCTCGGCCGAGTCGTCGAGATCGGGCCGACGGAGGAGCTCTTCGCCAAGACCCGGCACCCCTATACGCGCGCGCTCCTGTCCGCCCTCCCGGTACCGGACCCGGACATCGCCGACAGCCGCGAGCGGACCATCCTCTACGGCGACCTGCCGTCGCCGACCAACCCGCCGACCGGCTGCCACTTCCACACCCGGTGCCCCAAGGCGCGCAGCGACTGTGTCGCGACCGCGCCAGCTCTCGTTCCCGTCCTCGGCGACCCGGACGACCACCGGACCGCCTGCCACCACCCGCTCGAGGTGGGCGAGGACCTCGCGGCGTCGCACCCGCAGATCTCCGACACCGAGATCGACCCCGCAGGCGACGGGTCCCTCACAGCCGACACTGCACCTGAAGGGAAAGCATCGTGAGCGGCATGATTCCGACCTCGACGTCATCCGGCGCGGGAACCCCCGAGCCCACGCCCGAGGCACAGGTCGGCCCGGGTGGCGCCGGCCAGACCGGCCAGAAGAGCATCGAGGGACGTAGCCCCTGGCTGCTCGCCTGGCAGCGGCTGCGACGCGACCGCGTCGCGATGATCTCCCTGGTCGTCATCTTCCTGATCCTGCTGATGGCGATCTTCGCGCCCGTGTTCGCCGCGATCACGGGCCACCCGGTCAACGAGCAGTACCGCCAGACCGGCCTGACCGCGGACGGTCTGCCAACGCCCCCCTCGAAGGAGTTCTGGCTCGGGACGGACGACCTCGGCCGTGACATTCTTGTTCGAATCGCTTATGGGGCAAGGATTTCCCTGCTTGTCGGTGTGGTCGCGACGGCGCTGACCGTCATCATCGGGGTCATCGTCGGTCTCGCCGCAGGCTTCCTCGGCGGCCTCGTCGACACGCTGCTGGCGCGTCTCATCGACGTGGTGCTGTCTATCCCGTTCATCCTGGTGGCCGTTGCGCTGGTCTCGATCACGGGCCCCAGCCTGCTCGTCACAGTGCTCGTCATCGGCTTCTTCAGCTGGGCCTCGGTCGCCCGTATCGTCAGAGGGCAGGTCCTGTCGCTCAGAGAACGTGAGTTCGTCGAAGCCGCAAGGTCGCTCGGCGCCTCGGACAACCGCATCATGTTCGTGGACATCCTGCCCAACATCCTCGCGCCGGTCATCGTCTACGCGTCCCTGCTCATCCCGGTGGTCATCGTCGTCGAGGCGACCCTGAGCTTCCTCGGGCTCGGGCTCCCGCCGCCCACCGCCGACTGGGGCGGGATGATCAGCGACTCGCAGAACTACTACACGGTCGCGTGGTGGTTCGTCGTCTTCCCCGGACTTGCTCTGCTCATCACGACGCTCGCCTTCAACCTCTTCGGTGACGGCGTCCGGGACGCGTTCGACCCACGCAGCGACAGGATGACCGCCGAGACGGAGTCCGAGGCGGTCGTCCTGTCCGACGAGAAGATCCTCGCCGAGTAGGAGGCTCCCGTGTCCCGATTCCTCATCCGCCGCATCGCCCTCGGGATCCTCGTCATGTGGCTGATCACCATCGCGGTGTTCGCGCTGTTCTTCATCGCACCCAACGACGTCGCCCGCACCCTCGCCGGTCGGCAGGCGACCCCCGAGACCGTGGCCCTGATCTCGCACCGGCTGGGCCTGGACCAGCCGGTGTGGAGGCAGTACCTCGACTTCCTCGGCAACCTGCTGCATGGCGACCTGGGCTACGACTACTACCACCAGCAGCCCGTCACGCAGATCATCGCCGCGGCCCTGCCGATCACGCTGTCCGTCGTCATCGGCGGCGCCATCATCTGGCTCGTGCTCGGTGTCACCAACGGCGTCCTCTCGGCCGTGCGGCCGCGCTCGTTCCTGGACCGCTCGCTGACGGCGACGAGCCTGCTGTTCTACTCCATGCCGACCTTTCTGCTGGGCCTGCTGCTGCTGTACTTCCTGTACTTCCGGCTGACCCTGGCCGGGTTCGCGATCTTCCCGCCAGGTGGCTACATACCGTTTTCCGAGGACCCCACCCAGTGGTTCATTCACATGGTCCTTCCCTGGCTGACCCTGGCCCTGGTCTCCGCGGCGACGTACACGCGCCTGACCCGAGCCTCGATGCTCGACGTCCTCGGTGAGGACTACGTCCGTACGGCCCGCTCCAAGGGCATCGGGGAGAACCGCGTCATCACCCGCCACGCCCTCCGGGCCGCGATGACCCCCATCGTCACGCAGTTCGGCATCGACGTCGGTGCGCTCCTCGGCGGCGTCGTGGTGACGGAGACGGTGTTCTCACTGCCGGGCCTGGGCAAGACGGCCATCGACGCGATCAACCAGCAGGACCTGCCGGTCATCATCGGGATCGTGCTGTTCGCGTCCCTGGCCGTCGTGGTCGCGAACATCGTCGTCGACATCCTGTATGCCGTCCTCGACCCCCGGGTCCGCCTGCACTGACCGGCGGGATCCACCTGTAGGGCGCCCTGAGGGGCGTGGGCATCCGGCCCCACCCTTCCGGGCGTTCCCGCATGGCTTCGGGAGCGCACGGGCCGTCCAGGCGGCATTATGGGCCTTCCAGGCGGCATACGGGACGTCCGAGGGGTGGGAGACCAGCATTCGGGCGTGTCAGGTCTCGTTGTCGAGACGATCTGAACGGGGGGCGAGACGCCGCGCCGAGGTCTGTGATACTCACACAGATGCGGCCTGCCACAATGGCGGCTGTCCCCTCACGAATAGCCCTCCACCTCCCCCTGCATTGGATGGAAATGATCGACAGACCCAACTTCAAGTTCTCCCGCCGTGGTTACGAGCCCGAGGAGGTCGACGCCTTCATCGAGTCGCAGAACCGAACCCTTCAGGCAGCGAAGAAGGATGCTGCCGAGCGCAGTGTCGAGCTGACCAAGCTCAACGCGGCGCTGACCGACTTGCGGGGACAGCTCGGTCAGCAGTCGCGGGCCATGGCCGACCTCAAGAAGAACGCCTCCGCTGCCCCGACCCAGACCTTCGCCGACCTCGGTGAGCGCATCGGCCAGATTCTCATGCTGGCCGAGCAGGAGGCGTCGGACATGCGCGCCGGGGCCACGGGCGAGGCTGACGAGATCCGCGAGCGCGCCAACCGCGCGGCCGCGGACCTGAAGTCCACGACCGCCACCTACGCCGAGCAGGCCCGCACGCGCGCCGACGACGAGGCCGTGCGGATCATCGCCCAGGCCAACCGCGAGGCGCAGGCCATCGTCGCCGAGGCGCAGAGCGTCACGGCGGCTCAGCGCCAAGAGGCGGCCGCCGAGTTCGAGGCGCACCGCCTGCGCGCCTCCACGGCCTCCGCGGAGCTCGAGGTCAAGCTCGCCGCCCGCCGCGAGTCGGCGGACCACGAGTTCGAGACGCGCCGGGCTCAGCAGGAGTCGCTGCTCGCCGAGTCGGAGGGGCGCCTGCGCCAGGTCACCGAGCGCGCCGAGCGCGACGCCACGGAGATGCGCGCCAAGGCCGAGCGACTGCTCCAGACCTCGCAGAGCCAGGCCGACACCATCGTGTCCGAGGCGCGCGACCACGCCGGCCGCATCCGCGAGGAGTCCGAGCGCGAGCTCGCCGCGACGACCGCGCAGCGCGACAGCATCACGGCCCAGCTCGGCAACGTCCGCCAGATGCTCGCCACCCTCGGTGGCGGCAGCCTGATGGAGTCGCTCGCTGCGCCCGACAAGGCTGCCCCGAACGCCCAGCCCACCCCGGCACCGGCGGAGGAGCCCGCCAAGGAGGCCCCGCGCGCCGAGGCCGAGCAGGCGGCGCCGGCTGAGCAGCCCGCCGAGGGCGAGGCGGCCGAGGACGGCTCCTACGGCTCCGACGAGGCGTCGTACTACGAGCGTGGCCCGCAGGGCGAGAAGGTCGCCGCGCACGGCTGACCCGTCCGGTCGATGACCGAAGGCCGCCCACCACACGTGGTGGGCGGCCTTCGTCATGCTCCGCGTCCGGGGCCCGTGCCCCTCGTCGACCGGGTATGCCGTCAGGCGGGGTCCTGCGCCCCGCCCTCGGCGAGGGGGTCGCCCGGACGGTCCGTCCCGGTGCCGGGTCCAGGGTCGGGTCCGGGGTCGGTATCGCTGCCGGGGGCGTCGCTGGCTTCGTCGGTGGCGCCGTCGAGAACCTCGGGATGACCCGGATGGTGCTCGTCGACAGGTGGGGCGTCGGACGTCGGGTCGTCCGCGCTGAGCAGCCGGCCGAGCAGCGGGCCGATGATGCGACGGAACGAGCGGCGCGGCCGGTCGCGGTCGAGGACCGCTACCTCCAGCTGAGAGGCGTCGAGGGAGCGACGCTCGCCGTTGTCACCGGCGCCGAGCACGTCGACAGCGACCTTGAGCGCCTCGCCGAGCGTGAGGCCTGGGCGCCAGGCGGTGCCGAGTCGCTCCTCCGCCGCGTCGCTCGCGCCGCCCATCGCGACGAAGCCCTGCTCGTCGGCGACCGACCCGTCATAGGTGAGCCGGAAGATCTGGTCGTCCTCGGTCGTGACGCCGACCTCGGCGACCACGATCTCGATCTCGAACGGTTTGGACTCCTGGGTGAAGATCGCGCCGAGGGTCTGGGCGTAGGTGTTGGCCAGGGCCCTCGCGGTCACGTCGGTGCGGTCGTAGGAGTAGCCACGCAGGTCGGCATACCGGATCCCGGCAACGCGCAGGCTCTCGAACTCGTTGTACCGGCCGACCGCGGCGAACGCGATGCGGTCGTAGATCTCCGACACCTTGTGCAGGGCCCGGGAGGGGTTCTCGGCGACGAAGGCGATCCCCTTGTCGTAGCCGAGCACGATGACCGAGCGACCGCGAGCAATTCCCTTGCGCGCGAAGTCGGCCCGGTCCTTCATGACCTGCTCTGGGGGGACGTAGAAAGGCATGGTCATCGCGCACCTCCGGGGTTGTCGCGGCGCGCATCGACCACCTGCTGCACATGGGTGTGCAGGACCTCGCGGTCGACGAAGTGAGCCCCGGCGTGGTCGACGACGGCCACGGTGGGCCAGATCTGCCTGCCAAGGTCCGGTCCACCGGTGGCGGAGTCGTCGTCCGCGGCGTCGTAGAGCGCCTCGATCGCGACGCCCACCGCCTGCTGCTCGGTGAGGCCGGGCCGCCACAGCTTCTTGAGCGCCCCGCGCGCGAAGACCGAGCCCGAGCCGGTGGAGTGGTGCCCGTTCTCCTGGTAGCACCCGCCCGTGACGTCGTAGGAGTAGATCCGCCCGACTGCGGTGTCGAGGTCGAACCCGGCATAGGTCGGCACGACGGTCAGACCCTGCATCGCGAGGGCGAGGTTGCCCCGGATCATCGAGGCGAGGCGGTTCGCCTTGCCCTCGAGCGACATGATGGCGCCCTCGATCTTCTCGTAGTGCTCGAGCTCGACCTGGTAGAGCCGGACGAGCTCGATCGCGACGCCGGCCGTGCCGGCGATCCCGACGACGCTGTACTCGTCGGCGACGAAGACCTTCTCCATGTCTCGGTTCGCGATCAGCGTGCCCATGGTGGCGCGCCGGTCACCCGCCATGACCACGCCACCGTCGTAGAGCAGGGCCACGATCGTGGTGCCGTGCGGGGCCTCGAGGCTGGCGCCCGAGGGAAGGCGTCGACCCGTCGGGAGCACCTCCGGACGGTAGGACGCGACGAACTCCGTGAACGATGACGAGCCCGCGGCGAGGTAGGCGTCGTCGAGGCGCCGTGGACGCCCCGAGGCGTGGTTCGTCACTGGCCGCCCTTCTGGACGAACCCGCGCACGAACTCCTCGGCGTTGGACTCGAGCACCCCGTCGATCTCGTCGAGGACGCTGTCGATGTCGTCGGTCAGGCCCTCCTTGACCGCGGCACCGGCCGGGGGCGGAGTCTCTGGCGCCTCGGGCGGCTCCTCGTCGCGACGCTGCGGCTTGACGTGCTCTTGACCGGCCATGGCCACCTCCCAGGACGTGTGTGAGTACCTCTCACCTCTGACCCTAACGCGTGGGCCCGCCCGCTCAGCGCACCGCATCTCAGTCCGAAGGGGATCTCACTCCACAGGGATCTCACTCCGGGGTGGACAGACCCCGAAGCAGCGCCGTCACGTCGGGGCTCTCCTCGAGCAGCGTGCCGACCTGCGCTCTGGTCCCCCGCTCGGGCTCGAGGATCGGCACGCGCTGCAGGCTGGCGTGGCCGGGCACGTCGAAGACGACAGAGTCCCAGCTGGCCGAGAAGACCTGCTGGGTGAACCGGCGCACACAGGTGCCGCGGAACCACGCCCGGGTGTCCTCAGGAGGCGTCGTCTGGGCCGACTTGATCTCCTCAGGGCTCACGAGGTCATGCAGTCGCCCTCGGTCCCGCAGGCGGTGCACGAGCCCCTTCTCCGGTCGCACGTCGGCCCACTGGATGTCGATGGCCGCGAGGCGGTGGTCGTCCCACGCGAGGCCGTCACGGGCTCGGTAGCCCTCGAGAAGCTGGAGCTTGGCGACCCAGTCGAGCATGGGCGCGCACGACATGACATCGGTGCCGAGGCGGGTCAGGACATCCTCCCAGTACGCCATCACCTCGCGGGTCGCCTCGGGCTCCGGGTCGTCGCCACGGCGGTCGAGCCAGGCCCGAGCGGCCTCGAGGTACATCCACTGCACGTCGAGAGCCGAGACCTGGCGGCCGTCGGTCAGCTCGAAGGTCGCCTTGAGCGACGGGTCGTGCGACACGGCCTGCAGGGTCGCGACGGGGCGCCGGATCGACCAGTCCTCGGTGAGGTGCCCGTCCTCGATCATCCCGAGCACGAGCGAGGTGGTGCCGGTCTTGAGCAGCGACGCGACGTCGAGGTGGTTGGCGTCGCCGATGATGACGTGCAGGCGGCGGTAGCGGTCAGCCACGGCGTGCGGCTCGTCGCGGGTGTTGATGATGGGTCGCTTGAGGGTGGTCTCGAGGCCGACCTCGGTCTCGAAGAAGTCGGCCCGCTGGGAGATCTGGTACCCCGCTCCGCGGCTGTCGACGCCCAGCCCGACCCGACCCGCCCCACACACGACCTGCCGCGTCACGAAGAACGGGATGAGGTGGCGGACGATGTCGGGGAAGGCCGTCCGGCGCGGCATGAGGTAGTTCTCGTGGGTGCCGTAGGACTGGCCCTTGCCGTCGGCGTTGTTCTTGTACAGGTTGACCGGCGCCTGCCCCGGGCGCTCGGCGAGCAGCCGCACCGACTCCAGGGCGATCGCATCACCGGCCCGGTCCCAGATGACGGCGTCCCGCGGGAGGGTGACCTCGGGTGAGCTGTACTCCGGGTGCGCGTGGTCGACGTAGTAGCGCGCGCCGTTGGTCAGCACGACGTTGGCCAGCGTCGGGTCCTCGATGTCGGTCAGCTGGCTGGGATCCGCGGTCTGCCGGTCGAGCTGCCACCCGCGGGCGTCACGCAGCGGGTCCTCGAAGGCGTAGTCCCAGCTCGACTGGTTGGAGCGGATGCCCTGCGACGCGGCATACACGCTGACGACCTGGCCGGACAGGAACATCGGGTTGGCCAGCGGGTCGCCCGGCACCGAGATGCCGTACTCCGTCTCCAGGCCCATGATCCGACGCACCGTCATGGTCAGGACGATAACCGGCGGACGGCTGGGCGGCTCCGGCGGCACCACATGGTGACCCGCTCCCGGACCTGGATCGCCCCGCCTGATCCCCGCGCTGCGGGCCGGGGCGACACCAGCCGTATGCCGGCTGCCCCAGGTCAGAGGGCCCCGATCCTCTGGAGTCGGTTGAGCGAGACCCAGCCGAACGGGATGGGCAGCCAGTACGTCGCGAGGCGGTACAGCAGCACGGCGGACACAGCGGTGCCGCCGTCCACGCCGATGGCGATCAGGCCCGCAGACATCGCGGCCTCGATGCCGCCGAGGCCTCCGGGCGTCGGCACCGCAGACCCGATGATGGCTCCGGCGAAGTAGACGACCGCGATGGCGGCGACCGGCGCCTCGGCGCCGAACGCCCTCGTCGCGCACACCAGGGCGGCCACGAACGACATGTCGAGCAGCAGGGCGCCGCCGAGCAGCTGGACGAGCTTCTTCGGGTGCTGGAGCACGCGAAGCACCTGTGGCAGCGCCGAGCGGATCTGCGGCATGACGCGGTCCGTGATGAGCGCACGCACCCGTGGCACGGCCACCAGCACGAGGATGACGATGACAACGATGAGGATCGCGGCCACGAGCACGGGTGACGGGCTGAACGACACCGCAGGTCCCGTGCCGGCGAGGACACCCGAGATGACGAGGAGCGCGAAGTACGAGCAGAACTGGGCCACCTGGGCGACACCGACGCTCGCGCCGGCCACGGTCGGCGTCAGGCCCGATGTCTGCAGGTAGCGGGTGTTGAGGGCGATGTTGCCGACGGCCGCGGGGGCGACCAGCCCGCTGAAGGCGACGGCGAGCTGCGTCATGTACGTCCGGACGAAGCGCAGGTGGATCTCGACTGCGCCCGCCAGGGCCACCGAGGCTCCTGCGAAGGTGGCAGCCGCGAACAGCAGCAACAGCCCGGCCCAGCGCCAGTCGGCGCCGACGATGACCTGGCCGAAGTCGACCTTCGCCAGCTGGGTGAGGATGAGGTAGGCCGCTACCCCGCCCCCCACCAGGGTGACCAGGCCGCGCAGCGTGACTCGGCGCAGCTGGATGGGCTCGGCTGCGGCCTTCGACGGCCGCAGGGCGACGACTCGCTCGCGCAGCTCACCCAGGATTCCCTTGTGCCCCTTGATCGCCGCTCGCGTGTCCGGGCTGAGGGCGACCGACTGCAGCAGCGGTGCCGCCCGGACGACTGCCTCCTCGCCGAGCACGGCGACCGCCGAGTCGACCGCGCGCTCTGGCCCCACCGCGAGACCGACCGTGGTGAGCAGCTGGGCGAGGTCGATCCGCAGGCTGATGTCGTCGGCCGCGAGGTCCCCGCTGCCGAGCCGGGCGAGCGCCACGCCACCGTCGTCGTCGACGAGGACCGTCGTCGGGCTGAAGGCACGGTGCACCACGCGACGACGGATCAGGGTCTGCGCCATCCGCCACGTCGACGCGAGCTGGGCGTCGGTGACCTCCTCCCCCACCTCACCGATCGGCCGCCCCGACGGCTCGACGTAGGCGATCACCGCCGAGAAGGCACCGACCTCGCTCACCGCCACAGGTCGCGGCGCCGCGATGCCCGATTCGTGCAGGAGCAGCCCCATCAGGGTGCGATGCTCGAGCTCTGCCCGCAGCGTGAACGACGGTGGCCGGGTGAACCCGCTGCGGAGCCGAAGGACGCGCAACAGCCGGCGTCCGGACGCCAGCCCGAAGGTGTCTCGGTCGATCACGTGGACGTCCACGGGCCCGTCGTCGGTCGTGCCGGCATACCGCCTGTCACCGGCGTCGTTGGCGTCGATGAGCTCGAGCCGGCGAAGCGGCATACCCGTGGCCACGAGCACCCGGCCCACCTCGGTGCCCGGCGGCCGCGTCGAGGTCACCCCGAAGGCGAGCCGGAAGGCGAGGCCCACGATCCAGCCCAGCAGCAGCGAGCTGATCAGCGCCGCGAGCGTCATCACTCCCGACAGCAGCGTCGTGACCAGCGTCGCGAGCACGACGATCGTCGCGATCGGCGAGATCCACTTGCGCCCAGAGATGTCGGCGACCGTGATCAGCGCCACCATCGAGACGACCACGATGTCGAGCGGGCCGGTGCGTCCGGTCGAGGTGGACGCGGGCCTGGTGAGCAGGTCGGTGAGGAAACCACCGTTGCCGGAGGACACGAGGATGGTCAGGACGATGACGAGCACCCCTGCGACCACCGCAGCGCCGAGTGCCTGGATGAGCTGCATCGGACGCCGCCGGACCACCAGGTCCACGCCGATGCCGATGGGCAGCAGCAGGACCCCGATGCCACTCGCCCAGCCGAGCAGCGTCAGCAACAGGCGTGGCAGGCCACTCGTGGCCTCGGTGAGGTCCTGCTCGACGGCGCCACGGGTGCCGGCTGCGAGCTCGGCCACGAGGAGCCCCACGACGAGCAGGACGACCGCCACCGCGAGCCGCACGCCGTCCGCGGGGCGACGGACACGCTCCGGGATCGGGGGCTCGACGACGTCGACCGGCAGGTCGGGCTGTGCCGAACCGCTTCCCTGGTCCGCGGGGCCGGGGCCGCCCGGGTCGCCCGGGTCGCCCGGGTCGCCCGGCTCGTTGGGGCCCGCGGGCGGGGGCGCTGAGCCGAGCAGGTCCGAGCTGTCGCGCTCGTCTGATCGGTCCAGCCTGTCCGCGCCCTCGGCGTCCGGCACCTCGCTCCCCTCTGCTCGCCCAGCCACCCTCGAAGGCGGTCCGGCGAGCGCCTTCGCTGCCTCGTGTTCGGTTGACACGCCCTCATCGTGCCTCAGTCGGCTCAGAACGTACCGCTACGACGCGTCTGAGGTCGTGCTGGACACACTCTCAGCGGAACCTGAGACACACACGGGAGGATGTCCACAGGGGGCCCAGAGGGTCGCGCAGACCTTGCCCCGGTCGGATAGTCTGCGAATCGCACGCGCTTCTCGAGAGGGATGGCTCGAATGAACGATGTCGTCGTGTTCAGCGGTTCTGCGCATCCGTCGCTTGCCGACCGGATCTGTGCCCATCTCGGGGTGACGAGGTCCCCGGTAGACATCAAGCGTTTCAGCAACGACTGCCTGCAGGCGCAGCTGCTCGCCAACTGCCGACAGCGGGACGTCTACCTCATCCAGCCGCTCGTGCCACCGACCCAGGAGCACCTCATGGAGCTGCTGCTGATGATCGATGCCGCGCGGGGCGCGTCGGCGGCGCAGATCACCGCCGTCATGCCGCACTACGCCTACGCCCGCTCGGACAAGAAGGACGCCTCGCGCATCTCGCTCGGCGGCCGGCTCGTGGCCGACATGATCTCGACGGCCGGTGCACATCGGGTGCTGACGATGGCCCTTCACGCACCTCAGGTCCATGGCTTCTTCTCAACCCCGGTCGACCACCTCACGGCGATCGGGGTTCTTGCTGACCACTTCCGCGACCGGGACCTGCGCAACGGCGTCGTCGTCAGCCCCGACCTCGGCAACGCCAAGGTGGCGACGCAGTTCGCGCGGCTCCTCGGACTGCCCGTGGCGGCCGGGTCGAAGCAGCGGGTAGCCGACGACCGGGTCGTCATCGAGTCGATCGTCGGTGACGTGTCCGGCCGTCGCGCCATCATCCTCGACGACGAGATCGCCACCGGAGGCTCCATGCTCGAGCTGCTCGACCGGCTCAAGGACGCCGGTACCACCGAGGCGGCCATCGTCTGCACACATGGCCTCTTCGCCGGCAAGGCCGTCGAACGGCTGCGCGGGCACCCATTCGTCACGGAGGTCGTGACCACCGACACTGTTCCCGCCCCGCAAGGGTGGCCCGAGCTCAAGGTGCGGTCCGTCGCGGCACTCTTCGCCGAGGCGATCAGCCGCATCCATCACGGCCGGTCGATCAGCTCCCTGTTCGAGGGCGTGGACCCGATGCACGCACCACCGCAGGCCAGGCTGCCGTTCGAGACGTCGGCGTGAGCAGGGCCCCAGGTGACAGCCCTCGTGATGGCCCGTTCATGAAAACCCTTGCCGCACTGCGCCGCCCGGTCGTGGCGTTCCTGCTCGACGTCCTGCTGGTCATCGTGTTCGCCGCGATCGGCCGGGCCAGCCACGACGAGGCGAACCCCGTCCTCGGGTCGCTGCAGACTGCCTGGCCGTTCCTCGTCGGCACGGTCGTCGGGTGGCTGGTCGTCCGGATGCTGCGCAAGGGCTGGCCGGTCGACGTCGGCCCGGGGATCACGGTGTGGTTCGCAACCCTGGTCATCGGAATGGTCCTTCGCCGCGCCACCGGTTCGGGCACCGCGCCGAGCTTCGTCGTCGTGGCAGCGCTCGTGCTCGCCCTGCTGCTCCTGGGATGGCGGGCGCTCGCGGCGTTTGCCGCCCGCCGCACCGCGCGACCGCGTGTGGGTGCCCACGCCGACGACACGTGAGATCAGCGCGCCGCCGGGTCGTATGCCGCCGCTCGACCTTCGAGCGACCCCGGGAGCACCCACCCTGCTCGGGTGGGTGCTCCGTGCGGGTGCGTCCTGCGGTCGATCAGAGGTACTGGCCGGTGTTGGCGGTCGCGATGGAGCGACCCGGCTCGGTGCCGTCCTTGCCCTTGATGAGCGTCCGGATGTAAACGATCCGCTCGCCCTTCTTGCCGCTGATCCTGGCCCAGTCGTCCGGGTTGGTCGTGTTGGGCAGGTCCTCGTTCTCCTTGAACTCATCGACACAGCTGGCCAGCAGGTGCTCGACGCGGATGCCCTTCTGGGCGGTCGTGAGGAAGTCCTTGATGGCCAGCTTCTTGGCCCGGTCGACGATGTTCTGGATCATCGCGCCGGAGTTGAAGTCCTTGAAGTAGAGGATCTCCTTGTCACCGCCCTGGTAGGTGACCTCGAGGAACCTGTTCTCCTCCATCTCGGAGTACATCCGCTCGACGGCCGCCGTGATCATCGCCTCGACGGTCGCGTCGCGGTCGCCACCGTGCACCGACAGGTCGTGCTCGTGCAGCGGCAGGGACGTGGTGAGGTACTTGCTGAAGATGTCCCGGGCGCTCTCGGCGTCGGGCCGCTCGATCTTGATCTTGGCGTCGAGGCGGCCCGGGCGCAGGATCGCCGGGTCGATCATGTCCTCGCGGTTCGAGGCACCGATGACGATGACGTTGTCGAGCCGCTCCACGCCATCGATCTCGGCCAGCAGCTGGGGCACGATCGTCGTCTCCACGTCACTGGACACCCCGGAGCCGCGGGTGCGGAAAAGGGAGTCCATCTCGTCGAAGAAGACCACGACCGGTGTGCCGTCGGAGGCCTTCTCGCGAGCCCGCTGGAAGATCAGACGGATGTGTCGCTCGGTCTCACCGACGTACTTGTTGAGCAGCTCCGGACCCTTGATGTTGAGGAAGTAGCTCCGCGTCGGTGGCTCGCCGCTGCGCTCGGCCACCTGGCGAGCCAGTGACGCGGCCACGGCCTTGGCGATGAGCGTCTTGCCGCAGCCGGGCGGGCCGTAGAGCAGGACGCCCTTGGGCGGCTTGAGCGCGTGCTCCTTGAACAGCTCGGGGTGCAGGAACGGCAGCTCGACCGCGTCGCGGATCTGCTCGATCTGCCCGGCTAGGCCACCGATGTCCTCGTAGGCGACGTCCGGCACCTCCTCGAGCACGAGCTCCTCGACCTCGAGCTTCGGGATGACCTCGTGCACGAAGTTGGAGCGGGGGTCGAGGGCGAGCGAGTCACCAACTCGGATGCGCTCTGCGAGAAGGGGGTTCGCCAGGCGGCACACCCTCTCCTCGTCGCCGTGTGTGACCACGACGACTCGGTCCTGGTCGAGGCGCTCCTTGACCGTGACCACCTCGCCGACGCGCTCATAGCCGTGCACCGACACCACGTTGAGAGCCTCGTTGAGCATGACCTCGCGGCCAAGGCCGAGCTCGGCCTGGTCGACCGAAGGGCTGATGGCGACACGCATCTTTCGACCGCCAGTGAGGATGTCGATGCTGCCGTCCTCCGGCGCGTCGACCACGAAGCCGTACGTGCTCGGCGGCTGGGCCAGCCGGTCGACCTCCTTCTTCAGGGTGACGATCTGCTCGCGAGCGTCCTTGAGCGTGCGCACGAGGCGCTCGTTCTGCGTCGAGAGCGTCGCCAGGCTCGTCTGGACATGGGCCAGCCGTGCCTCGAGCTCACGCGTTCGCTGTGGTGACATACGGGCGGCGTCCCGAAGAGACTCGACCTCGGCGCGCAGCGCGGAGAGCTCTCGCTCCCCCGCCCCCGGGGCCCCGGACTCGTGGGAACCGGGCCCCCGGGCACCGGTAGGACCTTGGTTGCGGACGTCGTCTGACATCTCGGCCTCCTCATCCGTCACTCACACAACGTGACGATTCGACCCTAACTCGCGATCAGCCGATGTCGTCGGACGTTTCAGCCAGTGATCGACGCACGCGTCGGATCGTCTTCTCGCTCTTGACGCGCATACCCAGAGCCTCTGCTGTCCACGCATCGGCGGGGATGTCGGTCGAGACCGTCGAGCCAGGGACGGAGGCGACCTCAGCTGCATCCAGGGCGCCCTCGGGGTCGCCGGAGTCGGGACCCGCGTCGCCTGGCCGGCCGTCGACCTGGCCGTAGGCTCCCTTGGCGGGTCGACGCTTGCGCTCCGGGGGCTCCACGCCCGGTGCAAGGCGCCGGGTCGTGATGAGGAAGCCCGTGTGGCCGTGCATGCGGTGCTGCGGGCGCACGGCCAGCCCCTCGAGATGCCACCCGCGCACGAGCGACTCCCAGGCGCTGGGCTCGGTGAAACCGCCGTGCGCCCGCATCCCCTCCGCGACGCGGCTCAGCTGGGTGGTGGTCGCGACGTAGCAGATCAGGACCCCGCCGGGGATGAGCGCGTCGGCGACGACGTCGAGGCACTCCCACGGCGCGAGCATGTCGAGCACGACGCGGTCGACGGAACCGGCATCGGTGACCTGCGGCAGGGTGTCGACGAGGTCACCCACGGTGATGGTCCACGCCGGGTGGTCACCTCCGAAGAACGCCCGTCCGTTGCCCTTGGCGATCTCGGCGAAGTCGTCGCGCCGTTCGAAGGACAGGAGCCGACCCTCCTCGCCGATCGCACGCAGGAGCGACATCGACAGCGCGCCGCTGCCGACCCCCGCCTCGACGACGGTCGCTCCAGGGAAGATGTCGGCCATCTGGACGATCTGGCCCGAGTCCTTGGGATAGACGACCGCGGCGCCCCGTGGCATCGACATGACGTAGTCGCTGAGCAACGGCCGGAGCGCGAGGTACTCGACTCCGGCCGTGTTCGTGACGACGGAGCCGTCGGGCGCACCGATGACGTCGTCGTGCCGCAGGAACCCGCGATGGGTGTGGAACTCGCGCCCGGGCTCGAGGGTGATCGTGTGAAGCCGGCCCTTGGGGTCGGTCAGCTGGACCCGCTCACCGGGCTCGAACGACCCACGGCGGTTGTGGGCGACGCCGGTGGTGTGGGGTTTCGGGACGTCGCTCATGGGAGCACAGTCTAGGAGGCGCCAGAGCCGCTTCCCGACAGCCGGCGCACGACACCAGCCTCGACCTCGTAGCGGCTCTGGCGGCCCACAGCGGCACCGAAGAACCGCCGGCGCAGCGCACCCCCGATCTCGATGGCCTCGCCGGCGCCGAGCCGCAGCGCGGCCCGTCTGGTGGCCGCGGTCCAGCAGACGACGTCGATCGTGTCGACAGTGGCGCGCCGGGGTGCTCCTGCCGTCGCCGCGCGCGGCCGCGACGGCCCGCCACGGCGTGGGACCACGACGCGCAGCGTGACGATGACGTCGCCACTCGGGAGCTCACGCTCCTGCGCCTCCGCGGCCAGGCGCCCCCACAGGACCACCTCGTTGCGGACGGCCTCCTGCTCTGGCGGTCTGGGTGCGGATCGGCTGGTGCGGGCGGCCATCGGTACCTCCTGGTGCTCGGGAGTCTGTCCGCACCACGATGGGGCGCTACCGCGCCGTCGCCGGTTGCGCCGGGGCAACATGTGGACAACCGGGACCCCGAGCCATGGGGTTGTGGACAACCGGGTCAGCGACGCGAACGCCGGGCCAGCTCCGAGCCGACCACGTCGTTGATCCGCTCCGCGGTCGCCATGCCCCGCACGTGTCGGGTCTGCTCGTCGATCACCACGGCAAGACCGAGCTCGCGCTCGCTCATCACCCGGATCAGGTCCGTGAGCACGGCGGCTGCCGGCAGTGCGACGATCCACGACGACGGCTGGGCCACGGTGACCGCCGAGATCGGCGTGGCCGAATGAGCCGAGGACGGGACTGCCTTGGCCGCATCGTCGTCGACGATCCCGACGGGCCACCCGCTGGGGTCGGCGGCGGCCACCCACGGACCACTGCGCCCGGGCGACTCGGTGCCCACGCCGAGCGACCAGGCGCCCGTGGCAAGCCCCTGCTCGACCTGCGCGAGGGTTGTCGACGAAGGCACCACGACCAGCGGCTCGAGCACATCGTCCGCGGGCCCGGACGTGGCGTCGTGAATCTCACCGGACCGGATCGAGGCGTTGGCGCCGCGCCAGAGGAACACGCCGATCATGCCGGTCACCACGAGAGCGAGAACGGTGGGCCGCTCGCCCTGCAGCAGCGGGATGCCAACGAACCAGACCACGCTGCCGATGGCGACGAGGCGGCCGAGCCAGCCGGCGGCGAGGAGTCCTGCTCCCTTGCGCCCGGTGGCGCGCCACACGAGCGAGCTGACGATCTGGCCGCCGTCGAGCGGCAGGCCCGGAAGCAGGTTGTAGAGCCCGACGAACAGGTTGGTGTACGTCATCGCGTCGAGCACGCCGTTGGCGAGCTGGTTCGTGACGACCGACTGCAGGAGCCAGGCGACCAGGGCCAGCAGGAGGTTGGACACCGGCCCGACCACGGCGATGAGCGCCGTGGACATCGGCGTCACGCCACGGGTGTCGTAGACCGTGTGACCGCCCCATACGTCGGCCACCACCCGGTCGACGCCGTGCCCGCGCGCCCGAGCGGCAAGAGCGTGGGCCGCCTCGTGCACGAGCACGGACACCAGGAGCATCACCGCGCTGGCGGCGGCGACGGCGACGGCGAAACCCACCGAGCGCCCACTGCTGGTCAGGCTCGGTGCAACCAGGCCGAACATGAGCAGCACGAGCAGCGGCCAGGACCGTCCGAGATAGACCGGGGTCCCCCCGAGGCTGCCGATCCGCCACCCGGGGGCGGCGTCCGCACGGGCGGGAGTGCTCATAGGAGAGACCCTAAGCCCTGCGCGCACTCACGGCCTGTGCCGGGTCTGTGGGGGCTCTGTGGATGGCGGCCCGGAGCTGTCGGCAGCGCGGCATACAGTCACAACATGGTCTCCGCACTGTCACCGAGTCGGGCCTCGGACTTCATGACCTGCCCGATGCTGTACCGGTTCCGGGTCATCGACAAGCTGCCGTCTCCGCCCACACCGGCGACGGCTCGCGGAACGCTCGTGCACGCCGTCCTCGAGCGGCTGTTCGACCTGCCTGCCGACGAGCGCACGCTCACGGCCGCTGTCGGTCTCGTGCCTCAGGAGTGGGAGCGGCTCGTCGGGGAGGAGCCGGCCATGCTCGAGCTGCTGTCGGCGCAGGATGGCCGCACCGACGAGTGGTTCGCCGGCGCCGCAGCGCTCCTGCAGACGTGGTTTGCTCTGGAGGACCCGACCCGCCTCGAGCCCGCCGAGCGCGAGCTCTACGTCGAGACCGAGATCGACGGGCTCGTCCTTCGTGGTTACATCGACCGCGTCGACGTCGCACCCAGCGGGGCGATCCGCGTCGTCGACTACAAGACGGGACGCTCACCGGCTGAGCGCTTCGAGGCCAAGGCGCTGTTCCAGATGAAGTTCTATGCGCTCGTGCTGTGGCGGCTTCGAGGGCAGATCCCGAAGCGGCTGCAGCTGGTCTACCTCGGCAACAGCGAGATCGTGGCTTACGAGCCGGACGAGCAGGACGTGCTCGGCACCGAGCGCAAGGTCAAGGCGCTCTGGGCGGCGATCGAGCGGGCGGCCGCGACCGAGGACTGGCGGCCGAGTCCGAGCCGCCTGTGCGACTGGTGCGAGCATCGGTCCCTCTGCCCCGCCTGGGGCGGCACCCCTCCCCCGCTGCCCGCAGACTCGGCCCAGCGGGCCCTTGACCCCTCGGTCACCGGGCTCGTCGAGATCGACTCCTGAGGCTCCACATCGGCGACGCGAGCGGCGCGCCGGGGCCGGTACCGGCTCGTCCCCACCAACCACTCAGATGCCTCCCAGCGCGTACGGGCACCCTCGAGAGGGCACGGATCACCTGAGGTGCCGTCGTTCGAGCGGGAGGAAACGGCAGATGTGTGGGATCGCCGGGTATTTCGGGCTGGCGCCCGACCGGGCGCTGCTCGACCGGATGAACGCGGCCCAGCAGCACCGCGGACCCGACGGCTCCGGCGTGCACCTGGACGGTCCGGCCGGCCTGGCCCACCAGCGGCTCGCCGTCATCGACCGCGAGGGCGGTCGCCAGCCGATGAGCACCCCGGACGGGCGCTACACGCTGGTCTACAACGGCGAGGTGTACAACCACGGCGAGCTCAGACAGGAGCTGGAAGCGCTCGGGCGCACGTTCACGACGCGCTGCGACACCGAGGTCGTGCTCCACGCGCTCGCCCAGTGGGGCGAGGCCGCGCTCGACCGGTTCAACGGCATGTTCGCCCTCGCACTGTGGGACCGCGACGCGCAGACGCTCACCCTCGCTCGTGACCATTTCGGCATCAAACCCCTGCATGTCGCCCGGGTCGGGCTGCCGGGGTCCGGTGAGACGGGTGAGTCCGGTAAGTCCGGCGAGTCCGGCGAGTCCGCTGAGGCTTGGCTCTTCGCCAGCGAGATCCGCCCGATCCTGGCGACCGGCCTCGTCGAGCCCCGGCCTGATGACCGGAGCGTGTACCGGTACCTCTGCTTCCGCGTCCACGACGACGGGCCGCACACGTTCTTCGACGGCATCGAGCGCGTGCTTCCGGGCGAGGTCCTCACCATCTCGGCACGGGGCGTCCGCCGGCGCGCCTTCACCTCGCTGCGCGGCGACCTGCTCGTGGAGCCGACCCGCCGCGACGAGCGGCACGATCCCGACGTCAGCGCCCACTTCCGGGGAGCACTGACACGAGCGGTCCGGATACGGCTGCGCGCCGACGTGCCGGTCGGCACCTCTCTGTCGGGAGGTCTCGACAGCTCGGCCGTCACTGCGCTCATCGACGAGCTTCTCCCCGACGAGTCCGCGCGCTCGGTCGGTCCACGGCAGAACACCTTCTCAGCGGTCTTTCCCGGCTACCGCAACGACGAGCAGCGCTGGGTCGACGCCGCGCTCGACGGCCGGCGGGACCGGGTCAGCGGCCACGCGGTCAAGCCGGCCAGCCGCCAGCTCGTTGCCGACCTCACCGACTTCGTGCGGGCCCAGGAGGAGCCGGTCATCTCGTCCGGGCCGTACGCGCAGTACTGCGTGATGCGCGAGGCGAGCCGGCACGTGACCGTCATGCTCGACGGCCAGGGTGCGGACGAGGTCCTCGCCGGCTACGTCCCGCAGGTCGTCGTGCACGTGCGCGAGCTGCTCGGCCGTCACCGCGGGCGTGGCGTCCGCGAGGCCTTCGCGCTCCGCGACGTGTTCGCCGGGCTGGCGCGCAACCGGGCCCGCCGCATCCTGCCCACCATGCGCTCCGCCTCGGTGACCCCCCTGCTCGACCCCGCCTTCGGCACGGCGCACCGCACCGAGAGGTATGCCGCGCCGACCAGCTCGCTGCGCGAGCGGCTCGTCCACGACCTGTTCGTCGGGTCCCTCCCCTCGCTGCTTCGATACGAGGACCGCAACTCGATGCGTTTCTCGGTGGAGGGCCGCGTTCCCTTCCTCGACCCCGACCTCGTGCGGTTCGTGTTCGCACAGCCGGACGCATCGGTCGTGGGCGCAGGCTGGAACAAGCGCCTCCTTCGCGAGGCAGTGCGCGACGTGCTTCCTGAGTCGATCACGTTGCGCCGCAACAAGATCGGCTTTACGACCCCACAGAACGAGTGGTTCCACGAGATGGGCGACGTGGTGCGGGACGTGTTCGTGTCGGAGTCGTTCGCACGCCGTCCGTACTTCGACCAAGAAGCCGTGGTGGCCGCCTTCGACGACTGGCTCGCCGGTCGCAGCGGTCACGACTCGATGGTCTTCTGGCGCATTCTCAACGTCGAGCTGTGGCTGCGCGAGTTCTGCGACGTGGCGCCCGCGCGCGCCGCGGGTGAGTCCGCCGCGCCGATGCCGGACTCGGTGCGCCGGAGCACGCCGGTCGGCACCCCGTGACGATTCGAGGTCAGAGGACCGTGTCGGCGACCATCCGTTGAGGCGGACGGCCGCCGACACGCTGGGGGTCAGCCCGTCGTGAACTCGTCTGCGACGTCGAGCGCCGCGTCGAGGATGTCGAGCCCCTCGATGGCCTCCGCCGGCGTCGTCGTGCACGGCGGCACGACGTGGGTGCGGTTGAAGTGTGTGAACGGCCAGAGACCCCGCTCCTTGCACGCCGCCGCGAACCGAGCCATCGGCGCTGCCGCATCGCCCGACGCGTTGTAGGGCACGAGCGGCTCCCGAGTCTCCCGGTCCCGCACCAGCTCCACCGCCCAGAAGACCCCGAGGCCGCGCACCTCACCGACGCTCGGATGCTTGCCGGCGATCTCGCGAAGGCGCGGGCCGATCACCTCTGTCCCGAGGCGACGGGCGTTGTCGATGATGCCCTCATCGTGGAAGGCGTTGATCGAGGCGACGGCAGACGCGCATGCGAGAGGGTGCCCGGAGTACGTCAGGCCGCCAGGGAAGGCCTGGGTCTCGAAGCTGGCCCGGATGTCGTCAGAGATGACGACCCCGCCGAGCGGGACATACCCGGAGTTCACACCCTTGGCGAAGGTGATGAGGTCGGGGCGGACGTTCCAGTGGTCCACCGCGAACCACTCTCCGCAGCGACCGAACCCGGCCATCACCTCGTCGGCGATCAGGACGATGCCGTGCTCGTCGCACAGGTCGCGCACGCCTTGGAGGTACCCGTCCGGGGGGACGAGGATGCCGTTGGTCCCGACGACGGTCTCGAGGATGATCGCGGCGATCGTGTGCGCGCCCTCGACCATGATCGTGTCGCGCAGGTGCGCGAGGGCGCGGTCGCGCTCCTGCTCCTCGGTCTCGGAGTGGAAGGCCGACCGGTAGGTGTACGGCCCCCAGAAGTGGACGATGCCGGGGAAGCCGGGCTCGGACGGCCAGCGGCGCGGGTCACCGGTCATGGTGATGGCTCCCGCCGTTGCGCCGTGATAGCTGCGGTAGGTCGCGAGCACCTTGTGCCGGCCCGTGTGCAGCCGGGCCATCCGGATGGCGTTCTCGTTCGCCTCGGCCCCGCCGTTGGTGAAGAACACGGCCGTCAGCCCTTCGGGCGCGACCTCGGTGATGAGGCGTGCAGCCTCGCTCCGGGCGTCGTTGGCGAACGACGGCTGGATCGTCGTGAGGCGCGCGGCCTGCTCCTGGATGGCGGCCACGACCTTCGGGTGCTGGTACCCGATGTTGACGTTGACCAGCTGCGAGCTGAAGTCGAGGTAGCGCTTGCCGGCATAGTCCCAGAAGTAGGACCCCTGGGCTCGGGCGATCGGCAGTGGGTCGATCAGGCCCTGAGCGGACCAGGAGTGGAACACGTGGGCGCGGTCGAGCGACCGCACGTCGGTCTCGGTCATGGCGTCGAGATGGGCACTCACCGCGGTGCGGTGCTCGAGGTCTGTCATGTCAGCGGTCCTGTCAGCGGGTGCGGGGAAATCCGAGGTCGATCGACGAGGTGGCCGGGTCGGGCCAGCGCTGCGTCACGACCTTCCCGCGCGTGTAGAAGTTGATCCCCTCGGGACCGTACATGTGGGTGTCTCCGAAGAGGGAGTCCTTCCAGCCGCCGAAGGAGTAGTACGCGACCGGGACCGGGATCGGCACGTTGATACCGACCATGCCGACCTCGACCTCGTTCTGGAACCGTCGGGCGGCACCGCCGTCACGGGTGAAGATCGCGGTGCCGTTGGCGTACTGGTTGCCGTTGATCAGGGCGAGACCCTCGTCGTAGGTGGCGACGCGCACTACGGACAGGACGGGGCCGAAGATCTCGTCGCGGTAGACGGTCATGTCCGGCGTCACGTCGTCGAGCAGCGTCATCCCGAGGAAGAAACCGTCGCCCGGGACCTCTTGGGTGCGGCCGTCGACCACGACCGTCGCCCCCGCCGCCTCGCCGGCGTCGACGTACCCGGCCACCTTGTCTCGGTGCTCGCGGGTGATGAGCGGACCCATGTCGGTGCCCTGCTCGCTGCCCGGCCCGACCGTGAGCGAGGGCAAGCGGGACGAGATCGCCGTGACGAGCCGGTCGCCTGCGTCACCGACGGCTACCGCGACCGACAGGGCCATGCACCGCTCCCCTGCGGCCCCGTATGCCGCTGACACGATCGAGTCGGCGGCAAGGTCGATGTCCGCGTCGGGTAGCACCAAGGCGTGGTTCTTCGCCCCGCCGAGCGCCTGCACGCGCTTGCCGTTTGCGGTGCCGCGCTCGTAGATGTACTTGGCGATCGGCGTCGACCCGACGAAGCTCACCGCGGCGATGTCGTCGTGGTCAAGCAGCGCGTCGACGGCCTCCTTGTCGCCGTGCACGACGGTGAAGACGCCGTCGGGTAGACCCGCCTCCTTCCAGAGCTCGGCCAGGAACAGGGCCGCGGACGGGTCCTTCTCGCTGGGCTTCAGCACGAAGGCGTTGCCGCAGGCGATGGCGTTGGCGCACATCCAGAGCGGCACCATCGCGGGGAAGTTGAACGGCGTGATGCCGGCCACGACACCGAGCGGCTGACGGATGCTGTAGACGTCGACCCCGCTCGCGGCCTGCTCGGAGAACCCGCCCTTGAGCAGCTGCGGCACTCCGGCGGCGAACTCGACGTTCTCGAGACCGCGAGCGATCTCGCCGGCCGCATCAGAGAGCACCTTGCCGTGCTCGGAGGTGATGATCGCGGCGAGGTCGTCCGTGCGGTCGTGCAGGAGCTGGCGGAAGGCGAAGAGCACTGCGGCGCGCTTGGACAGCGAGCTGGTGCGCCACTCCTGGGCTGCGGCCACCGCGGTCTTGACCGCGGCGTCGACCTCGGCGACGGACGCGAGCGGCACCACACCTGTCTGCTCCCCTGTGGCGGGGTCGTGCACGGGAGCGGTGCGACCGGAGGTGCCGGGGACCCGACTGCCGGAGATCCAGTGGTCGATAGGCGTCAGCGAGATCGTCGTCATGGCGTCCAGATTACGTGCCACGTACAGGCGGTACAAACAAATCTTTGCTACGTTACAAACATGCGCGCCGTCATCTCCACCATCGAGGAACGCCTCGATACCCCCACCGCAAAGGGCCTTGCCCAGGCGGTGACGCGCGCGATCCGCGACGCCGCCCTGGCTCCGGGCGACCAGCTCCCGCCGATCCGCAAGGTCGCCGAGGAGCTGATGATGTCGCCGACGACGGTGAGCGCCGCCTGGCAGCTGCTTGCGCGGTCCGGGACGATCCACTCGGACGGCCGGCGCGGGACCACCGTGGCACCGACCGTCCGCGGCGGCGAGCGGTACACCCGAGCACTGCGCCACGCCTCACCTGCCGCCCTCGACCTGTCGACCGGCATACCGGACAGCGCGCTGCTGCCCCACCTCGGGCCGGTGCTGGCCAGCCTCAGCGACCCGACCACCCCGAGCAGCTACCTCGACGACCCGGTGCTCGACGAGCTGAAGGCGGTGCTGCTTACGGAGTGGCCGTATGCCGTCGAGGACCTTCTCGTGACCGACGGCGCCATGGATGCCCTCGACCTCGTGACTCGCGCGCTGCTGCGTCCGGGCGACATCGTCCTCGTCGAGAATCCCGGCTTCCCACCGCTGCTGGACCTGCTCGAGGACCGCGGGGTCGAGGTGGTAGGCCTGCCCCTCGACGAGACGGGAATAGACCTCGATGCCGTCGAGACCGCACTCACCCGCCGCCCGGCGGCCCTCGTGCTCCAGCCCCGCGGCCAGAACCCGACCGGCATATCGATGTCGCCGACCCGCGCTCGACGGCTGGCGGCCCTCCTGCGCGGTCACGACTGTCTCGTTGTCGAGGACGACTCGAGCGGCCCGATCTCGACCTCCCCGCCGATCAGCCTCGGCACGTGGATCCCCGACACCGTGATCCACGTCCGGAGCTTCAGCAAGTCACACGGCCCCGACCTGCGGCTCGCGGCGGTGAGTGGCCCGAGCACGCTGCTCGCACCGGTGCGACACGCCCGCGCCCTCGGCCAGGGCTGGTCGAGCCGGCTGCTGCAGCGCGTCCTCGCCGGGCTCCTGCGCGACGAGGAGGCGACGCGGGTGGTCAACCGGGCGCGGGCCGAGTACGCGCGGCGCCGGGATCTCGTCGTGAGACGACTTGCGGAGCGCGGCGTCGAGGTGCCGGGCACGGACGGGCTCAACATCTGGGTCCCGGTGCGTGACGAGCCGGCCGCGGTCCTGCGGCTGGCCAGCCAGGGGATCGCGGTGACCCCCGGCTCGCCGTTCTCGGTCCAGGGGGCCTCCGGGCCGGCGGGACACGTGCGTGTCACCACCGGTCTGGTCAGGGAGGGCCACGTGGAGCTGGCCGACCGGATCGCCGACGCCGCGGAAGCAGGCGCCTGGACCGCGCAGCACCGGTGAGCGAGCGCGCGTTCGGCTAGCCTCGAACCCGACCCCGAGAGGCCGGAGACGCACATGAGCGAAGCCTTCCGCATCGAGTTCGTCGCCGGCGTGACGCCCGACAAGTGGGTCCGCACCTGGATCCGGCGCAAGCCTGACGAGCCGATCGAGGCCGTCGCGGTCGACGACGACCCCGAGCTGGCGTCCCTGCGCGACGGCACCGCGTCGATGGGCCTGGTGCGGCTGCCCGTCGACCGGCGAGGGATGCACCTGATCTCGCTCTACGAGGAGGTCCCCGTCGTCGTCGTCGCGAAAGACCACCCCGTTGCGGCGTACGAGGTGGTGGACGTGGCCGATCTCGGCCACGAGGTCCTGGTGCAGCGCCCCGAGGACGTTCCCGAATGGCTCGCGCTCGCGTCGCCCGACGTCGTCGACCGGTCCCGAGCCATGCCGGCCATGACCGCGAAGGACGCGATCTCGGTGGTCGCGTCAGGCTCCGGGATCGTCATCCTTCCGATGTCGATCGCCCGACTCCACCACCGCAAGGACGTCGTGCATCGCCCGGTCGCAGGCGTCGCGGGCTCGACGGTCGGGCTCGCGTGGCGGGTCGATGACACCGACCCACGCATCGAGGAGTTCATCGGGATCGTGCGCGGACGCACCGAGCGCAGCAGCCGGGGTGGGGAGCCGACGGGCTCGCCGACGGCCGAACGGACGGGCGATGGGCGGACCCGGTCGCTGCCCCAGCGCGGTGCCGCGCCCCGGCGTACCACCCGCACCAAAGGCGGCCAGCGGCGCAGCCAGCGACGCGGACGCCACTGACCCGCCACGGCCCACCGCTCGCGCCGGCAACAGGCGATCTCACCCGTCAGGGCCGGGGCAGCACCGGCGCCACGATCGTCATGAGGTCGGTGGCCGACACGCCGGCCAGCGTGTCGATGCGGACCGATCCCTCGGTGTCCGGGACGGGGACGACGTGTGGGATCGCGATCGTCGGCACGCCGGCGGCTGTTGCCGACCGGACGCCGGCCGGTGAGTCCTCGATCGCGACGCAGTCAGCGGGCTCGGCGCCGACGAGGCGCACCGCGGCCAGGTAAGGCTCGGGGTGCGGCTTGCCATGGCTCACCTCGTCGCCGGTGACCAGGTGGCTGAACGCGCCGTCGGGCAGGTTGGCCACGACGGTGTCCGCGAGCGTGCGCCACGACATCGTCACCAGCAGGGAGGGCACGCCGAGGGACCCGAGCTCGGCGAGCAGCTCTCGCGCGCCCGGTCGCCACGGCACCCGCTGCTCCACCTGGGAGATGACCCGCACGAGCAGGGCGTCGATGATCTCCGGCACGCTCAGCTCGATGCCGGACTGGTCGAGGATCAGCTGCGCCGAGACCTCGAGCGCGTTGCCGACGAGCTGGTGGGCGAACTCGTCGCTCCACACCCCACCGTGTTCGGCGACCAGCTCGTGCTCGGCCTGGATCCAGTACGGCTCGGTGTCGACGAGAGTGCCGTCCATGTCCCAGAGGACCGCGGCTGGGAGGGTGGGCCGGGAGGCCTCGTCGAGGTCGGTCTGCGACAAGGTCACCGGGTCAGTCCTCCGGGTCGTAGGCGAGGTTGGCCGACAGCCAGCGTTCGGCCTGGGCCAGGGTCCAGCCCTTGCGGTCGGCGTAGTCCTGCACCTGGTCGCGGCCGAGGCGCCCCACGACGAAGTACTGCGACTGCGGGTGCGAGAAGTACCACCCGGACACCGACGCGCCAGGGGTCATCGCCATGCTGTCGGTCAGCTCGATGCCGGCGTTGGCCTCGACATCGAGCAGGCTCCACAGCGTCGCCTTCTCCGTGTGCTCCGGGCACGCGGGGTACCCAGGGGCGGGCCTGATGCCGGCGTACTGCTCCTTGATCAGGGCCGTGTTGTCGAGGTGCTCGTCGGGGGCATACCCCCAGAACTCCTTGCGGACCCGCTCGTGGAGCCGCTCGGCAAAGGCCTCGGCGAGCCGGTCGGCCAGCGACTCGAGCAGGATCGCGTCGTAGTCGTCGAGCTTCGCCCTGAACTCGGCGACCCGCTCGGCCGCGCCCAGGCCCGCCGTCACCGCGAACCCACCGATCCAGTCGCGGGTGCCGGGTGGCGCGACATAGTCGGCGAGGCTGCGGTTGGGCACGCCCGCGCGGTGGTCGCCCTGCTGGCGCAGGTGGTGCAGGACGGCGATGGGCGCCTCACGGGACTCGCCGGCATACACCTCGATGTCGTCGCCGACGGCGTTGGCCGGGAAGAAGCCGATGACACCGTTGGCGCGCAGCCAGTGCTCCTGCTCGATGCGGTCGAGCATTGCCTGCGCGTCGTCGTACAGCTTGCGTGCGGCCGGTCCGCTCGCGGGGTTGTTGAGGATGTCAGGGAAGCTGCCCTTGAGCTCCCAGGCGTTGAAGAACGGCTGCCAGTCGATGTAGCGGCGGAGCTCTCCCAAGGGGTAGTCGTGCAGCACCTTGACGTGCTGGGTGACCGTGCGCGACCGCGTGATCGTCGAGACGTCCTTCTCCTGCTGGAGCAGCAGGTGGGGCTGTGGGGGCCGGTACCCCTCCCAGCTGATCGGCGACCGACGCTCCCGAGCCTGCTCCAGGGTCACGAGCGGGCGGTCGTGCTTCGAGGCATGGCGGGCGCGCAGGGCGTCGTAGTCGGCCTTGACCTGTGCCATGAGCCTCGGCCGCTGCTCGTCGCTGAGCAGTGCCGCGGCGGTGGGCACCGACCGCGACGCGTCCTTGACCCAGACGACCGGACCGTCGTAGCGCCCGTCGACCTTGACCGCAGTGTGCGCACGAGAGGTCGTCGCCCCGCCGATGAGCAGCGGGATCGTCATCCCCGTGCGCTGCATCTCCGCGGCGAAGTTGACCATCTCGTCGAGGGATGGCGTGATGAGCCCGGAGAGCCCGATGAGGTCGGCCTCGTGCTCCTTCGCGGCGTCGAGGATCGTCTGCGCCGGCACCATGACGCCGAGGTCGATGACCTCGTAGTTGTTGCACTGCAGGACCACGCCGACGATGTTCTTGCCGATGTCGTGGACGTCGCCCTTGACCGTGGCCATGACGATCGTGCCGTTGGTGTCCTTCTGCTTGGCCAGCTCGGGGTTGTTGGCCTTCTCCTCCTCGATGTACGGGATGAGGTAGGCGACGGCCTTCTTCATGACCCGGGCGCTCTTGACCACCTGCGGGAGGAACATCTTGCCGGAGCCGAAGAGGTCCCCGACGACGTTCATGCCGTCCATGAGGGGTCCCTCGATGACCTCGATCGGGCGGCCGCCGCGTTCGGCGATCTGCGACCGCAGCTCCTCGGTGTCGGCCTCCACGAAGGCGTCGATACCCTTCACGAGCGAGTGGGTGATCCGCTCGGTGACCGGTAGGGACCGCCACTGCTGCTCGGTAGCCTCGTCGACCGTCCCGGACCGGTTGTGCGCCTCGGCGATCTCCAGGAGCCTCTCGGCCGCGTCGGGCCGTCGGTTGAGCACGACGTCCTCGATGCGCTCGCGCAGCTCTGGGTCGACCTCGTCGTAGACGGCGAGCGCCCCGGCGTTGACGATGCCCATGTCGAGGCCGGCGCCGATCGCGTGGTACAGGAAGACCGCGTGGATCGCCTCGCGGACCGGGTTGTTGCCGCGGAACGAGAACGAGACGTTCGAGATGCCGCCGGAGACCTTCGCACCAGGGAGGTTCTGCTTGATCCACCGGGTCGCCTCGATGAAGTCGAGGCCGTATGCCGCATGCTCCTCGATGCCGGTCGCGACGGCGAAGACGTTCGGGTCGAAGATGATGTCCTCGGGCGGGAAGCCGACCTGCTCGGTGAGGATCCGGTAGGCGCGGGCGCAGATCTCGGTGCGGCGCCGGAGCGAGTCCGCCTGCCCTTGCTCGTCGAACGCCATGACCACCGCTGCGGCGCCGTAACGGCGCACGAGTCGGGCGTGCTCGATGAAGGGCTCCTCGCCCTCCTTGAGAGAGATCGAGTTGACGATCGCCTTGCCCTGGACGCACTTGAGCCCGGCCTCGATGACCTCCCACTTCGAGGAGTCGATCATGACCGGCACCCGGCTGATGTCGGGCTCGCTGGCGACGAGCTTGAGGAAGCGGTCCATGGCCGCCACGCCGTCGATCATGCCCTCGTCCATGTTGACGTCGATGACCTGGGCTCCGCTGTCGACCTGCTGGGCCGCGACCGACAGGGCGGCGTCGTAGTCGCCGTCCTTGATGAGGTTGCGGAAGCGCGCGGAGCCGGTGATGTTGGTCCGCTCGCCCACGTTGACGAAGAGGCTGTCGTCGGTGATGGCGAACGGCTCGAGCCCGGACAGCCGCATCGCCGGGCTGATCGTCTGGACGCTGCGCCGGTCCTTGCCGTCGACGGCCTTGGCGATCGCCGCGATGTGCTCGGGCGTGGTGCCGCAGCACCCGCCGACGAGGTTGACCAGACCGGCCTCGGCGAACTCGGCGACGATCGCGGCCGTCTCCTCGGGCGCCTCGTCATACTCACCGAAGGCGTTCGGCAGCCCCGCGTTGGGGTAGCACGACACGAACGAGTCGGCGATGCGCGCCATCTCGGCGATGTACGGCCGCATCTCCTTGGCCCCGAGCGCGCAGTTGAGCCCGACCGCCAGTGGTGACACGTGCCGGATGGAGTTCCAGAACGCCTCGGTCACCTGGCCGGACAACGTGCGCCCGGACGCGTCGGTGATGGTGCCGGAGACGACGACGGGCCAGCGACGCCCTCGCTCGTCGAAGAGCGTCTCGACGGCGAAGATGGCCGCCTTCGCGTTGAGGGTGTCGAAGATGGTCTCGATGAACAGCACGTCGGCCCCGCCGTCCACGAGCCCCCGGGCGGCGTCGAGGTATGCCGCGACGAGCCCGTCGTAGGACACGTTGCGGGCCCCGGGGTCGTTGACGTCAGGCGATATCGACGCGGTCCGGGTCGTCGGGCCGAGGGCCCCCGCGACGTAGCGCGGCCGGTCCGGGGTGCGGGCCGTCATCGCGTCGGCCTCGCGCCGGGCCAGGGCGGCCGCCTCGTAGTTGAGCTCGTAGGCGAGCTCCTGCATGCCATAGTCCGACAGCGACACCGCGGTGGCGTTGAAGGTGTTCGTCTCGATGATGTCGGCGCCGGCCTCGAGGTACTCGCGGTGGATGCCGGCGATGATGTCGGGCGCGGTGATGGTCAGCAGGTCGTTGTTGCCCACGACGTCGGTAGGCCAGTCCGCGAAGCGTTCGCCGCGGTAGCCGGCCTCGTCGGGCCGGTCGCGCTGGATGGCAGTGCCCATGGCCCCGTCGATGATCATGATCCGCTGGGCGAGCGTCGCGGTCAGGGTCTCGGTGGCATCGGGTTGCGGCTGGGGCGCCAGGGTCAACGTGGCTCCTCTCGGGCTGGAGGCCGGGGTTGGTGGCCGTGTGAGGGGACCGGCCCGATTCTACGGACCTGCTGTGAAGGTCTCCCGCACTGCCCGCTCTTCGGTCGGATCAGCCGCGTCGTCGGCACGCTGACGGCCGCCCGGCATAGGCTGATGGGGTGGGCCGTCCGGGCCCGCGGCGAAGGAGGCCACGTGCTGGAGTTCGAGGACGTACCGGAGCTCACCGACCCGGTGCTCATCGCTGCCTTCGAGGGCTGGAACGACGCCGGCGAGGCGGCGAGCAGCGTGGTGCGCCACCTGAGCGAGGTGTGGGACGCCGAAGTCATCGCGGCCTTCGACCCTGAGGACTACTACGACTTCCAGGTCAACCGGCCGCGCGTGTCCATCGAGGAGGGCCGGCGGGTGCTGTCCTGGCCGACGACCCGCATCCTCGTGGCTACCGAGACGGGCTTCGACCACGACGTCGTGCTGGTCCAGGGCATCGAGCCGTCGATGCGGTGGCGCGCCTTCACGGCCGAGCTGCTCGACCTGGCCCAGCAGCTCGGCGTGACGACGATCCTCACCCTCGGGGCCTTGCTGGCGGACGTGCCTCACACCCGGCCGATCCCCGTCACGGCGACGGCCGAGGACGATGCGGTGCTCCACCGGTTCGACCTGGAGTCGAGCCGTTACGAAGGCCCGACCGGCATCGTCGGCGTGGTCAGCCACACCGCCGCCGAGTTCGGCATCCCGACCCTGTCGGCGTGGGCCGCCGTGCCGCACTACGCCGGTGCGCCACCGTCGCCGAAGGCCACCCTGAGCCTGCTCCGCCGGATCGAGTCACTGCTCGGCATCACCGTGCCCCACGGCGAGCTCGAGGAGAACGCCCGTGCCTGGGAGCGCGGCGTGGACGAGCTGGCGCAGTCCGACGAGGAGGTCGCCGAGTACGTCCAGTCGCTCGAGGAGGCGCAGGACACGGCCGAGCTGCCCGAGGCGAGTGGGGACGCGATCGCACGCGAGTTCGAGCGCTACCTTCGCGGTCGCGACGACGACCAGACGGGTCGGTAGCCCGAGCCGCAGGTCGTCAGAGCCGCACGCCGAGGATGGCGTCCAGGGCTCGCGCGAGCACGCCCGGAGCACCGGGGTCGTCCCCGCCGCGGGAGAGCGCCTGGCTGGCCCAGCGGTCCACGGCGGCCACTGCCCTCGGGCTGTCCAGGTCGTCGGCCAGCGCTGCACGAATGTCGTCGACGGTCTGGTCGGCGACCGGACCTCCGTTGCCCGACAGGGCTTTTCGCCAGGTCTCGAGCCGCTGCTGCGCGTCGACGAGCTGGCCGTCGTCCCAGATCCAGTCGTCCCGGTGGTGCCGCGCGAGCAGGGCCAGCCGGATCGCCATGGGGTCGACGCCTTCGCGACGCAGCTGCGACACGAGCACGAGGTTGCCGCGGCTCTTGCTCATCTTCTCCCCGTCGAGGCCCACCATCCCCTGGTGCACGAAGGCGCCCGCGAAGGAATCGGTGCCGGCGAGGGCACGCCCGTGGGCCGCGCTCATCTCGTGGTGCGGGAAGATGAGGTCGGTGCCACCGCCCTGCACGTCGACCGGGACGCCGAGGTGATCCATCGCCAGGCACGCGCACTCGATGTGCCACCCCGGGCGGCCCCAGCCGAGGGACCCACCGTCCCACTCCGGCTCCCCGTCGCGGTGGGCGCGCCACAGCAAGGCGTCGAGCCGGCTGCGCTTGCCCTCTCGGTCAGGGTCTCCCCCGCGCTCCTGGAAGACCTCGAGCATGCCCGCCTCGTCGAGGTGGCTCACAGCGCCGAACCGCGGGTCACTGGCCGTGTCGAAGTAGTAGTCGCTCGCTCCCTCACGGGACGCGTCAGGGGCCGGGACGGCATACGCCCACCCGTCGGCCACGAGCCGCTCGATCGGCCCGACGAAGGTCGGGATGCTCTCGACGGCCCCGAGATACTCGTCGGGCGGGATCACGGCCAGGGCCGTCATGTCCTCGCGGAAGAGCGCGATCTCGCGTGTGGCCAGCTCCTCCCACGGTATGCCGTCGCGCTCGGCACGCTCGAGCAGCGGGTCGTCGATGTCGGTGATGTTCTGGACATACCGGACGGCGCGGCCGCTGTCGCGCAGCACCCGGCCCAGCAGGTCGAACGTCACGTAGGTGGCCGCGTGACCGAGGTGGGTGGCGTCGTAGGGGGTGATCCCGCAGACGTAGACGGTGACCGTGTCGCCGGTGCCGACGGGCACCAGGTCGCCGGATGCCGTGTCGCGGACGCGCACCTCGGGCGCGCTGCCGGGGACCTGGGGGATGAACGGCATCGGCCAGCTTCTCACGCGCGCAGCCTATCCCGGCGACCTCAAGGGTCTCTCCGCGCGGTCGGCGATCGAGCGTGTGGGTTACTCAGAGCGGCGGCCAGGGCACCGACGGCCAGTCCGGGCTCGGGTACGGATGCACCCGGGTCCGGACGAGCCGGGCGATGCGGCTGACGAGCGCGTCGACGTCGCCCACTGGCAGGAGGGTGAGCATGCGGGTGCGGGCCGGCTCCTGCTCCAGCAGGGCCTGCAGCCCTTCGAGACGGTCGACCTCGGCTTGAGGCAGGGGCTCACCGGCCCAGCCCCACAGCACGGTCCGCAGCTTGGGCGTCGGCGAGAAGGTGACGCCGTGGTCGATGGCCCAGAGCCGGCCGTTGGCATCACGCAGGCAGTGCGACCCCTTGCGGTCCGAGTTGTTGATGACGGCGTCGAGGACTGCGAGGCCGCGCACGTCGTCAGCCGAGGAGTGGACGACGGTGACGGCCTCTCCGCCCGGTGTCTCGCCGTCGAAGACCGCCCGCCAGCCGTCCGGTGTCCGGCCCCCCGGGACGAGGTCGACCACGGCGTCGTCGGGCACGGGGTCGAACGGGTCGCCGATCCACAGCTGCACCGAGCCGGGGCCGAGGGGCCCGTCCCTCAGCACCGTCGGCGGCACGACGAACCAGCCGCCGAGCTCGGACACGACGTGTGCGGCGACCTCGCGGCCCGCAAGGGTGCCGTCGGGGAAGTCCCACAAGGGGCGTTCACCGCGCACCGGCTTGTAGATGACGTGGCACCCGGGCGCCGAGGACACCCGCGCGAGCACGGCGAGGTTGGACGAGTCGGCGATGCGCCCGACGACCTCGATCTCGCCGGTCAGGTCGACCGCCGACTCCGTCGGCTCGGGCAGCTCAGCGCTTGTAGCCATTGGCCCGCGGGCAGATATGGCCCGTGGGGTCGAGCGGCCCGCCACAGAAGGGACACGGCGGGCGACCTGCAGCGACGATGGCGGTGCTGCGACGGGCGAAGGCGCGCGCCTCGGCGGGGCCGAGCGTGACTCGCATCGAGTTGCGTCCGAGCGGCCCGACCTCCTCGTCGTCGACCTGCTCGTCGGTCTCGTCCGGGTCGTGGTCATGGCACTCGATGACCAGCCGCTGGCGATCCTCGTCCCAGGCCAGCGACAGCGTCTGGACCCGCCAGTCCTCGTCGAACGGAGTCTGCAACGGCTCGCTGTCCTCCGGCATGCCACCCGGCTCGCCCGGCTCGATCGCGGCCGCGGGCGCGAGCTGGTCGAGAACGTCGTTGATACGGTCCGCGAGGATCGAGACCTGCTGCTTCTCCACCCCGACCGTGACGATCCGCGCGCCGGCGCTCGCCTGCAGGTAGAAGGCCCGCTGACCGGCGGGTCCGACCGTGCCGGCGACGAACCGGTCTGCGGGGTCGAAGTCCTGGACGGTCATGATCTCGACCTTATCCGACGATCTCGGTCGTGCCGGAGTCGCCGGGCTGCGCCGGACCGGCGCCGCCGCCCACGTCGGCGTCGCCGTCCTCGACGGCGCGTCGCTGTGGTGGACGCAGGTCGCTCAGGTCGCCGCCGATGTCGTTGACCCGGAGCACGAACGGCCTGCGGCTCGTGTAGCGCACGACACTGACCGAGGCGGGATCGACGGTGATCCGCTGGAAGTCGTCCAGGTGCGCGCCTGCGGCGTTCGACAGGATCGACTTGATCACGTCACCGTGGGACACCGCCACCCAGGCGGCGTCCGCACCGTGCGTCTCCAGGATGCGCGCGTCGGTCTCGCGGACCGCGCGAAGGGCGCGCTCCTGCATCTCCGACATCGACTCGGCTGGGTATGCCGCCGAGTCGGGAAAGCGCGCCTGGCTGGGGCGGTCCTGCACGACCCGCCAGAGCTCGTCCTTGGCCAGCTCCGCGATGGGACGCCCGGTCCAGGCGCCGTAACGGCACTCCCCCAGCCCGTCGTGGACACTACGGCCGACCTGTGCTGGAAGCGCGGCCGCCAGCAGGTCGGCCGTCTGCACGCACCGGTCCAGCGGCGAGGACACGATCTCGGCGATCGGGAGCGTCGCGGCTGCCATGCGCTCACCGAGCGAGGCCGCCTGACGCTCCCCCGTCTCGTCGAGGAAGACGCCCGGCATCCAGCCGGCGAGGGTGCCTGCGGTGTTCGACGTCGAGCGTCCGTGGCGGACGAAGATCACGGTGGGCACAACGGCCAGAGTAGACGGCGGTCTCGATCGCCCGGCATACCTGCCCGCCGGCGGAGGGCGTCGCGGCGGACCTGCGTGCCATCCCCGGCCACGCGTGGTGAAGTAGGAGGGTGATCGTGGACAAGGCCATCTACAAGGACGGCCGCCGTCACGGGTGCGGCGACCTCAGCGACGAGCTCGACGCCCTCCGCCTGGGGGTGGAAGGCTTCTTGTGGATCGGCCTGAAGGACCCGACCGACGAGGAGTTCGCGCTCGTCAACGAGGAGCTCAACCTGCACCCGCTGGCCGTCGAGGACGCGGTGTACGGCCATCAGCGAGCAAAGATCGAGCAGTACGAAGGCTCGACGTTCGTCGTGCTCAAGACGCTGCGCTATATCGAGGCGACCAGTGACGTCGAGACCGGCGAGGTGATGCTGTTCATCGGCGACAAGTTCGTCGTCACGGTCCGCCACGGCGAGGGCAACGCGCTCGCCGGCGTGCGGCAACGCCTGGAGATCGAGCCGGAGCGCCTCGGCCATGGTCCGATGACGGTGCTGCACGCCGTCATGGACTCCGTCGTGGACAACTACGTCCTCGTCGACCGTGAGATCAAGAAGGACCTCGACGAGATCGAGGAGCAGGTCTTCGGGTCTGCGCACTCCGGCGATGCGAATACGATCTACCGGCTCAAGCGCGAGGTGCTCGAGTTCCGCCGGGCGAGCCAGCCGCTGGCCGAGACCCTGGCCAACTTCATGGAGCGCGGCCGGGGGCGCGCCCTCGACACCGAGCTCGTCGTGTTCTTCCGAGACGTCGCCGACCACCTGCGGCTGGTCAACGACCACGTCGAGTCGTACGACCGTCTCCTGACCGACATCCTCTCGGCGCACCTCGCGAGCGTCTCGGTCAAGCAGAACGAGGACATGCGCCGCATCTCGGCCTGGGTGGCGATTGCTGCCGTGCCCACCATGATCGCCGGGATCTACGGCATGAACTTCGAGAACATGCCCGAGCTGTCCGCGAGCATCCATCTCGGCTCATCGGAGTTCCGCTACGGGTACTTCCTCGTGCTGGGGATCATGGCCGGGGCCTGCACCCTGCTCTACCGGGCGTTCAAGCGGTCCGGCTGGCTGTAGCGGGCCGCCCGGACCGTGAGCGGACCGGGTCATGTAACCCCTGAGACTCGGCACTCACTCGACCAGCCACCCCACCCGGTCGAGTGAGTGCCCTGGTCACTCCCGCGACCGGCGTCAGGTCGCCGAGATCCAGCCCGCGGTCAGCGAAGCGGCGAGCACGAGGCCGAGGATCACGCGGTACCAGACGAACGGGATGAGGGTGTTCGACGCGACGAACCGCAGCAACCAGGCGATGGAGCCGTAGGCAACGACGAAGGCGACGACGAGACCGACGACCACGGGGCCGCCCCCCAACGCCGCGAGCCCGTCCTTCTCCTCGACCGCCTGGAAGAGGCCGGCCGCCGAGAGCGCCGGGATGGCGAGGAAGAAGCTGAGCCGCGTCGCCGTCACACGGTCGATGCCGCGGAAGATGCCGGCGGAGATGGTCGCACCGGACCGGGAGACGCCGGGTATGAGCGAGAAGCACTGGATCAGCCCGATCGCGAGCCCGTCGATGGGGGTGACGGAGTGCTCGCCTCGCACGCGGCCCCGGGCCTCGATCTCGGCATAACGCCGCTCGGCGAACACCATGACCGCGCTCCACAGCACCAGAGCCACCGCGACGACCCACAGGCTGCGCAGCGGACCCGAGATCAGGTCACGGGCCAGGAAGCCGACGATGCCGACGGGGATCGAGCCGATGATGACCGCCCAGGCCAGCCCGTAGTCGGGGTCGGTGCGGCCCTCGGACCGCGTCAGCCCGCGGAACCACGCGACCGCGAAGCGCACGATGTCCTTGAAGAAGTAGATCAGCGTCGCGGCGATCGCGCCGAGCTGGATGACGGCGGTGTATGCCGTCACTGCGGGGTCATCCACCTCGAGCCCGAGGAGCTTCTCGGTGATGGTGAGGTGGGCGGTGGAGGAGACCGGGAGGTACTCGGTAAGGCCTTCGACGACGCCGAGGATGACAGCGTCGAGGTAGCTGAGATCAGCCATGGGTCAGCGGGAGCCTTCTGCGCGGGATCGGGGTCCGGCCGCGTCCCGATGGGGCGAGGCGGCCGCTTGGCACAGTGTCGCAGCCTATCCCGATACCCCGCTGACAGGCGGACCTGGGTCCGGGTCCGCGATGCTTCCGGGGTCGTGGTCCCGACCGGCTGTCGCGGCGCCCGCCGCATGCTCGAGGCCGGCGATCCCGGCGACGACCTGGAGCGTCGCGAGCGCCTGGTCGCGCGTCATCCCGCCGCTGGCCGCGATGGCGAGGGTCGTCACGCCCGCCTCCTCATAACGGCGCATGCGGCGCGCGATGCGGGCCGGGGAGCCGAGCAGCGCGGTCTCGTCGATGAAGTCGAGTGGCACTGCCTCTGCAGCCTCGCGATGCCGGCCGGCGAGGTAGAGGTCCTGCACGCGCGCGGCGTCGTCCTCGAACCCCATCCGGCAGGCGAGCTGGTTGTAGAAGTTCTGCTCGCGCGAACCCATCCCGCCGATGTAGAGCGCGCAGTAGTCGCGGACGAAGCCGGCAGCCGTCTCCACGTCGTCCACCAGGACGACCGGCGTGGTGGCCACGACGTCGAAGCCGGCCATCGGGTCGGCATCGGTGCCCCTGCCGCCGGCCCGGCGCCCCGCCTCGATCGTGGCCAGCAGCTCGCCTGCGTGCTCGGGACTGAAGAAGATCGCCAGCCAGCCGTCGGCGATCTCGCCGGTGAGCTGAAGGTTCTTCGGGCCGACCGCGGCCAGGTAGACCGGGATGTCCGGCCGAGCGGGACGGGCGGCGAGCTTGAGCGCCTTACCGGGGCCTCCCGGCAGCGGCAGCGGGTAGTGCGGACCGTCGTGGGCGACCGTCTCGCGCCGGATGGCTGCGCGGACGATCTCGACGTAGTCGCGGGTGCGTCCGAGCGGGTGCCGGAACGGCACGCCGTGCCAGCCCTCGCTCACCTGCGGCCCTGACACGCCGAGCCCCAAGCGGAACCGGCCGTGCGACAGGGTGTCGATCGTTGCCGCCGTCATCGCGGTCATCGCGGGCGTGCGCGCCGGGATCTGCATCACGGCCGAGCCGAGCCCGATCCGTTCCGTCACCGCCCCGAGCCACGCCAGCACGGACGGGCTGTCCGAGCCGTACGCCTCGGCGACCCAGGCGCTGTCGAACCCGAGGCGGTCGGCCTCGCGGCCGATCGCGATCTGGTCCTCCCCCGAGGTGCCGCGGCCCCAGTAGCCCAGGTTCACTCCGATCTTCATGAGCCGCAGGCTATCGGCGTGGGCCCCGACGTGGCGTGCGATGACGGCGTGACGCGACGCACTACGGTCTGGGACATGCGCAGGCGTCTCGGCTCTTCCGGTCTCTCGGTCACCCCCTTGGCGCTGGGCACCATGCTCTGGGGCAACGCCGTCGACCGGCACGAGGCGGCCGACCATCTGCGCGCCTTCGTCGACGCAGGAGGCAACCTCATCGACACGGCATACGGCTACGGCGGCGGAGACGCCGAGACGATCCTCGGCGGCCTGCTGTCCAGCACGGTGCCGCGCGACGAGGTGGTCGTCTGCACCAAGGCGGGCGTCGCGCGGGTGGGCAGCGAGCGGCGGGTCGACGTCTCGCGCGGCGGGCTGATGGCGCAGCTCGAGGCGTCCCTGCGCCGGCTCGGCACCGACCATGTCGACCTCTGGCTCGTGCACACCTGGTCTGACGATGTCCCACTCTCGGAGACGTTGTCGGCTCTCGAGTGGGCGGCGGGCTCCGGGCGGGCGCGCTACGTCGGAGTGTCGAACTACTCGGGGTGGCAGTCGGCGCGAGCCTTTAGTCTCCTGGAGAGCGCGCGAGTTCCCTTGGTGGCCAACGAGGTTCAATACTCCTTGGTATGCCGTGCTCCCGAGACCGAGGTCACACCCGCTGCCGACTCGCTCGGCATCGGCCTGCTCCCTTGGTCGCCGCTCGGGCGCGGCGTGCTCTCCGGGAAGTACCGCAGCGGCATACCGTCGGGCTCGCGAGCCGCGTCGCCCGACTTCCCCGGCTTCGCAGAGCGGTTCCTCGACGAGCACAGCGTCCGGGTCGCCGACGCGGTGGCGATGGCAGCGCGCGGGCTCGGGGTGAAGCCTGCCGAGGTCGCGCTGGCCTGGGTGCGCGACCGGCCGGCAGTGGCCGCGCCGATCGTCGGTGCTCGGACCGCCGCCCAGCTGCGCACGGCTCTGTCGAGCCTCGACCTGGAGCTGCCGGAGCAGATCGTCACCGCACTGGACGACGTGTCAGCCTGACTGCGACGGTGGGACCTCAGCGGCGCGAGTCCGCACCGTCCTGGATCGCCGCGTCCTCGTCGTCCTCGTCCTCGTCCTCGTCGTCCTCGTCGTCTTCGTCGTCCTCGAAGTCGATGTCGTCGTCGTAGTCGTCGTCCTCGTCGAGGTCGTCGTCCTCGTCGTCGTCCTCGTCCTCGTCTTCGTCGTCCTCGTCATCCTCGAGGTCGTCGTCCTCGTCCTCGTCCTCGTCAGCGACGTCCTCGTAGTCGTCGGAGTCGAGACCGGCGTAGACGCGGCCGTCGGTGCCGTCCTCGTCCTCGTGCCCATCGAAGTCGTCGCCGTAGATCGCCAGTGGTGTCGCCACCTCGGTGGCGTCGTACAGCGCCTCGTCATAGTCGTCGAAAGCCTCGGCGAGATCCTGCGCGGCGGCGACGACCATGGGGTGGTCGGGGTCGCGGCTCGCGTTCGCGGCCTCGAAGTGACGCTCGAGGGCGGCGATGAGCTGCTCCAGGGCGGAACGCGGGTCGGTCATGCTTCGACCGTAGTGGACCCAACCAGGAAGGAGAACCGAATTCGGGCCACGAAAGCGGAACGGTCCCGGCACGAGCGAGGCTCGTGCCGGGACCGTTTACCGGTGCTTCCCAGGTCGTTCACCGACCGAGGGATGGACCGGTCACATCGGGGCCTTGACCGTGTCCTTCGCCGGCGGGGCCTGGATGTCCACCGGCTCGCCGTACTTGCTCATGGTCATCTCGGCGTCGACGCCCATCAGGCTGAAGACGACCTTGCGCAGGTGGTCCTTCTCGTCGACCCAGACCGTGTAGCTGAGGGTCTTCGGGAGCTTGCCCTTCTCCTCAGCCGGCAGCGTGTCCTCGATGGACTTGCTGTCGAGCGTGAGGTCGTACTTGTAGGTCTTGTCGCCGTCGACGGTGTCCTCCCCGACGTACTTCACGTTGGTGACGGCCTTGTCGAACTGGTCGTACATCTTGGACGGGTCCGCCTGGTTCAGGGAGTCCGCGAGCTGCTTTCCGATCGTCGAGGAGCTGTCGACGACCGCCCACTTGTTCGCGGCCAGCCCCGGGAAGCCCTTCATGTAGACCTTGCCGTCGACGAGGATCATGTCGAGCTTCATCGCCGAGCCCATGTCCATGGAGACCCGCATCGCCGGGTTGGTCTTGTCGACCTTCGTGTCGCCGACCATGCTGATCTTCTCGCCGGAGGCGTCCATCGCCATGGTGACGTGGGCCGTCGTGGCGCCGTCGGTGGCCGCCTTGAGCGCGGCGACGAGCGCGTCCTTGTCCTTGAACGGCTGCGCGGACGAGTTGCCCGTGGCAGTGCTCGAGGCACTCTGGGACTGGGTCGTGCCCGTCGACGGCGTCTCGGTCTTGCCGCAAGCGGCGGCGCCGAGGACGACCGGCAGGATGATGGCTGCGGCCGCGGTGCGGCGAAGGTTGAGTCTCACGTGTTGCCCTCCTGGGCCCTCTACGCCGGGCATCGCCAGGCGGTGAACCCGTTGGTGCCGCACCCTCCCCGGCGCGGCCTTCTCTGACCGCATGAGGCTACCGCGCGGATGTTGCATGCCTGCCCGGGTTCGGGTCTCGTTGGTGTCACAATGGCGGCGATGACCGAATACGAGTACCGGGTCCTCACCTTCGACCGGCACACCTCCAAGGCAGAGGCGCGCCAGGCCGTCAGAGACCATGCCGAGTACGGCCGCTGGGAGCTCGCCAGGACCGTCATCTACGAGGGCGGCGTGCGCCGGATGTGGCTCCGCCGCCGCATCATGCGGGTCGAGCGCACGGCCTGACCGGGCCGCCGGGCCGATCCGGCCGACCGGCTCTCGACGCCGGGAGCGGCCCGCAGTCAGCAGGTCCGCAGGAAGTCGCCGAGCACCCGCGCGCCGAACCGCAGCGAGTCGACCGGGACACGCTCGTCGATGCCGTGGAACATCGGCGCGAAGTCGAGGTCGGCGGGCAGACGCAGCGGGGCGAAGCCGTAACCCTGGATCCCGAGCCGGCCGAGCGCCTTGTTGTCGGTGCCTCCCGACAGGCAGTACGGCAGGATCGCGGCCGACGGGTCCTCGCGGAGCAGCGACTGCTTCATCGCCTCGACGAGATCGCCCTCGAACGGCGCCTCGAGCGCGACATCGGTGTGGACGACCTCGACCTCGACGTGCTCGCCGGCGAGCTGCCGGATCGTCTCCATGAGCTGCTGCTCGTGGCCGGGCAGGAAGCGGCAGTCGACCGCCGCGCTCGCGGTCTGCGGGATGACGTTGTGCTTGTACCCGGAGTCGAGCATGGTCACGTTGGCCGTGTCGCGAAGCGTGCCCCGCACGAATCCCTGCGCCCCACCGAGCGCGCTGAGCAGCGGCTCGAGGTCGGCGGCATACGCACCGTCGCCGCCGCGCGGCACACCGGTGAGCTGGCTCAACCCGTCGAGCAGCGCGCGGACCGAGGCGATGTACTCATGTGGCCACTCGTACGCCGCGATCCGGCCGATCGCGGCTGCGAGCCGGACGATGGCGTTCTCGTCGTTCGGGACCGACCCGTGCCCGGCCCGCCCGTGCGCCCGAAGGCGCAGCCACGCGATGCCCTTCTCGGCCGTCTGGAGCAGGTAGGCCCGCCGTTCCCCTTGCGGCGTCGGCACCGTGACGCTGTAGCCACCGACCTCGCTGATCGCCTCGGTCACGCCTTCGAACCACTCCGGGTGGTTGTCGACGAGCCAGTGGCTGCCGAAGACGCCGCCCGCCTCCTCGTCGGCGAACAGGACGAACGTGGTCGTGCGGGCCGGCCTGGTGCCGGTCCGCGCGAAGTGACGCAGGTTCGCGAGGATCATCGCGTCCATGTCCTTCATGTCGACCGCGCCGCGTCCCCAGATGCAGCCGTCGCGCTCCTCTGCGGCGAACGGGTCGACCTGCCAGTCGGCGGCGTTGGCCGGGACGACGTCGAGGTGGCCATGGACGGCGAGCCTCGGACGTGTGGGGTCCGCTCCCTCCAGGCGCAGCACGACGTTGGCCCGCCCGGTCTCGCTCTCGAGCAGCTCGGCCTCGAGGCCGACCTCGGCCAGCTCGCCCATGACGTACTCGGCGGCCTTGCGCTCGCCGGGGCCGCTGCCGTCGCCGAAGTTGGACGTGTCGATCCGGATCAGGTCCGCGCAGATGCGCGCCACCTCGTCCTCCGGGCTGAGCGTGTGGTCGGCGGCGGGTCGGTCGTCGGTCATGCCGATCAGGGTATGCCGGAGGGTCCCTCGCGCGGTCCCGCCCCGTTTGGTCTTTTGGACAGGCCCCGTGCTAACGTTTCCCCTCGCCGCAAGGGACTCCCAGGGCCCCTTGCACATCACCTTGTCGGGGTGGCGGAATGGCAGACGCGCTAGCTTGAGGTGCTAGTGCCCTTAACGGGCGTGGGGGTTCAAGTCCCCCCCTCGACACCAGAGAAACAGCAGGTCAGGCGCCCAACCGGGCGCCTTTCCTCTATTCCGGCAAGCGCGGGGCCGGACACGGTCGGAGCCGCACAGGACCGGCTGCGTTCCGAACCAGCGACGGGGCCGTGCGCGCGGACCGTTGCCCGGCTTCGACGTGGGCACGGCACCGTCGCGCGTGCGGACGTGCACCTACACGGCGTCGCTGCCGGCGTCGCTGCCGGAGTCGCTGCCGGCGTCGGCTATACGGCGGCAGGAAACGCCACCAGCCAGGTCGCGCCAGACTGGGCGAGAGTGCCCGGTCCAGACCCGAGCATCTTCCCCGGGGGAGAGGTCAGGAAGGGGTTGGGCCGGAACCCGAAGTCCTCGACCTTGATCTGCCCGATCGGGTTGATCGGTTCCACGCTAATGACCTTGACCGACCCCGGCTCGGACAGACAGAGCATCACCTCACTGTCGTGGACGTGCGTACGGGGACCGACATAGCCGAAGCCCTCGACGATGTGGTTGAGCGGCGCGCCGGGGGGCAGCTGGATCACTGGACCTGAGACGGCGTTGACGGCCCAGGCAACGGCGATGGCAGCGCCGGCCAGCGCTGCCATCGCCGCGAGCAGGGAGGCCAGCCGGCGCCTGGTCAATAGATGTCCGCCTCGACTATCGCGGATTGCGCCGGGCCGAGCGTGCTATTGCCGCGCATCCGGGTCTGGCCGGCCCTGCGCATCCAGGACTCGTGCCGATGCCAGGGCGCCACCCGTTTGGTGGCGCCCTCCGGACATGGTCGGCACAGCCGACGCGGGCCCCCATAGCGCCCCAAGCATCGTCGAGGCGATGGCTGCCACGAGCGCGGCTCGGCCACGGCTCGGCAGAGGCAGTGATGACAGATTTGACGCGCTCACATGAACTCCCATCGATGTCTGACCCGTGACCGGTACCGCCGACCGGCCCAGGCCGAGGACGTGAACGCCATTGGGCGCGAGCAGCCCTCGCCTACCGTGACGCGCCACCCGGCGCACGATGTCGACACTCGTACCAACGGGCACCCGATTGCCCCGGTGCACCCGGTCAGAGCCTGGCCAACCACCGGCCGGAGGGCTCAGGTCGCTGACCTGGGCCCTCTGCCGTTCCCTGGCGGCGATCGGGGACGATCGGACCGGCAGTGGGCGATTCGTTGGCCACACCTCTGCAACAGACGTAATCTCGTGGTGTGAGTGACACACAGGTGACCCGGCTGGCCGACGACCTCTACGACGTGCTCGGACTGCTGCGACGTCGGTCCAGGCGTCTGGTCGGTGCGCCCTTCCCCGATCTGGCCCTCTCCGGCGCACAGCTCGAGCTGGTCCGCGTGATCCGCCGCAACCCGGGAGTGGCGGTCGCGCACGCGGCGACCCTGCTGGGACTCGCCCCGAACACCGTCTCGACGCTCGTGGGGCAGCTGGTCGCCCTCGAGGTCGTGGTCCGTGATCGCGACGAGCGCGACCGCCGACTCGCCCGGCTGCACCTGACGTCGGCCGCACGCGAGACCCTCGAGCAGTGGCGCGACCGCCGCGCTCAGGCAACCGCCGCCGCGCTGGCCGAGCTCGGCGCGGGCGACCGCGCGCGCCTGGCCGAGGCGCTCCCCCTGCTCGCACGGGTCGCTGCCGCCCTGCCGCACGAGGAGGCGGCCGACCCGAGCGCCGACCCGAACGACAAGCGGTCCGAGCGCCCCCGCCCGGCCCTCGACCAGGCCGGGGCATGACCGCAGCGCTCGACCTCCGGGGTCTGTCGTACAGCTTCGGCAAGTTCCGGGCCGTGGATGACCTGACGTTCGCGGTCGAGCCGGGCGAGTGCTTCGGCCTGCTCGGGCCCAACGGCGCCGGCAAGACGACGACGATCCGTCTGCTCAACACCTTGTTGCCGCTGCAGGAGGGCAATGTGAGGGTCTTCGGCCGGTCTGTGCGCGAGGACGCGATGGGCGTGCGGCGGCTGATCGGGTACGTGCCGCAGTCGCTGTCCATCGAGGGCGACCTGACGGGGCGGGATAACGTCGAGTGGTTCGCACGCCTCTTCGACGTGCCACGCCGCGAGCGACGGGCGCGCGTCGACGAGGTGCTCGACATGGTGGATCTGCGCCCCGACGAGAACCGCCTCGCCTCGACCTACTCCGGAGGCATGGTGCGGCGCCTCGAGCTGGCACAGGCACTCGTCAACCGCCCCGCTCTGCTCGTGCTCGACGAGCCGACGGTGGGCCTCGACCCCGTCGCCCGCGACAGCGTGTGGCACCGAGTGGCGCAGATGCAGAACGACCATGGGATGACCGTGCTGCTCACGACTCACTACATGGAGGAGGCAGACGCGCTCTGCGACCGCATCGCCCTGATGCACCACGGTCGGCTCCGCGCCTTGGGCTCCCCCGACGATCTCAAGTCCGATGTGGGCGACGATGCGTCGCTCGAGGACGTCTTCCGCCACCACACCGGCGAGAACCTCGACGGTGCGGCCCCAGAGAAGGGAGGGCTGCGCAGTGTCCGGGCAACTCGTCGAACCGCGCGTCGCCTCGGCTGACTCGCAGGCACGCACCGGCGTCCTCCTGCTGGTGTCCCGGATCGGGACGTTCTGCCTCGTCGAGCTGCAGAAGCTGCGGCATGACCGCAGCGAGCTGCTCACCCGGGCCATCCAGCCCGTCCTCTGGCTGGTCATCTTCGGCACGACGTTCAGTCGCATCCGCGCCATCCCGACGGGCGGCCTCGACTATCTCGACTTCCTGGCTCCAGGGGTCATCGCCCAGTCGGCCCTGTTCATCGCGATCTTCTACGGCATCCAGATCATCTGGGAGCGCGACTCGGGCGTGCTCACCAAGCTCCTGGTCACGCCCAGCCCGCGCTCGGCGCTCGTAGCCGGCAAGGCGTTCGCGGCGGGCGTCCGGTCGGTCGCTCAGGCAGCGATCGTCGTGGTGGTGGCCGCGCTCATGGGCGTGGCGATGTCGTGGAACCCGATCCACCTCGTCGGTGTCGTGGCCGTGGTCATGCTCGGCGCGGCGTTCTTCTCGTGCCTGTCCCTGAGCATCGCCGGCGTCGCGCTGAGGCGCGACCGCCTGATGGGGATCGGCCAGGCCATCACGATGCCCCTGTTCTTCGCCTCGAACGCGCTCTACCCGATCGAGCTGATGCCCGGCTGGCTCCAGGTGGTCAGCCATGTCAACCCGCTGACCTACGAGGTCTCGGCGCTGCGTGGCCTGCTCATCGGCACCCCGACGAACTACTGGCTCGACTTCGGCGTGCTGCTCGGCAGTGCCGTCGCGGGCATCGCGTGCGCGGCGGCGCTCATCGGCAGGCTCGCGCGATGAGACTCGCCATGCGCGCGACGCGCGTAGGCAGCGACACGTAACCGCGCGTTCGGCCCGCCACCGTACGCTGTGCCGCGTGACCTTCCTGCGTGCCCTCTGGACCCTCCTGCATCTGCAGGGCTTCCGTCGGCTCTTCGTCAGCCGGGTCACCTCGTCCTTCAGCGACGGCCTGTTCCAGGTGGCGCTGGCGAGCCATGTCCTGTTCAACCCGGAGCAGGCCGCTGACGCGCGCAGCATCGCGCTGGCGTTCGCCGTCGTGCTGCTCCCCTACAGCCTGCTGGGGCCGTTCGTCGGTGTGCTGCTCGACCGGTGGCCGCGACGCCGGGTGATCATCGTCAGCCAGCTCATCCGCGCTGCCGCGATGCTGGCGGTCACCGGGCTGGTGACGGGGCCGGACACCGGTCCCGCGTTCTTCGCCCTCGTCCTGCTGGTCTTCTCGGTGAACCGGTTCATCCTCGCCGGCATCGCGGCCGCGATGCCGCACGTCGTGACCCGCGACCGCCTGGTCAGCGCGAACTCCGTTGCCCCGACCTGCGGATCGATCGCCTACCTCATCGGCGGCGGGGTCGGCACCGGGCTGCGCGCGCTCGGCGCGACCGACGCCGTCGTCGTCATCGCGGCTGCTGCCGGTGTTCTCGTCGCGGCGTGGGCGGCCGCCAGGCTGCCCTTCATCGGTCCCGACGACACGCGGGACGCACCGTCGATAGGTCACATCACGCGGTCGGTCATCACCGGTCTCGTGGAGGCGGTCCGGACCCTGCCTCGGCGGGCCCGCGTCCTGCTCCTTCTCGTCTTCCTCACCCGGCTCCCGTTCGGGTTCCTCCTGCTCCAGTCGCTGCTGCTCTTCCGGGGCCCCTTCAAGGGCAGCAACGGCGCGCTCGGTTTCGGCATCGCCGCAGGTGCCTCTGCGGTCGGGTTCGCCCTGGCCGCGTTCGTGACGCCGTGGCTGGCACCGCGCCTGAGCGCAGTCCCGTTCGCGGCGCGCATGCTCGCCCTCGGCGCTCTCACGTGTGCGGTGTTCGGCCCGTTCATGCAGCCGTGGAGCATCGTCGTCATCGGCTTCGTGGTGTCCTTCACCTCGCAGTGCGTCAAGATCTCGGTCGACTCGCTCATGCAGGCGCACGTCGACGACCATCTGCTGGGCCGGGCGTTCTCGGCATACGACGTGGTCTACAACGCGGGCATGGTGCTCGCCGCCGCGCTCGGGGCGCTGCTGCTGCCGGAGACGGGGCTGGCCTGGTGGCCGCTCATGGCCTTCGCCTGCTTGTATGCCGCTGTGGCCACCCTGCTGGGCCGCACCTGGGCCCGGGCCACCCGGCTCGACATCGAGCGGCCACTAGTGTGACCCCCGTGCTGCCCGAGCTGACCGCGACCCGCTACGTGACCCCGCTCAAGGAGGGCGGCTCGCTGCCCGGCCTCGTCGAGGCCGACGACGACGGCACGTACGTCATGAAGTTCCGAGGCGCCGGACAGGGCCTCAAGGTCCTCGTCGCGGAGGTCATCGTGGCGGGCCTGGCCCGGCTGGTCGACGTGCCGGTGCCCGACCTCGCCGTCATCACCCTCGATCCGCGCATCGCCAAGTACGAGGCCGACGAAGAGGTGCAGGACCTGCTGACGGCGTCGGTGGGCACCAACCTCGGGGTCGACTTCCTGCCCGGGTCGCTCGGCTACGACGGCTCTCGACCCCCTGCTGCCGACCTCGCCGAGCGGATCATCTGGCTCGACGCCCTGACCGCCAACGTGGACCGCACGTGGTCCAACCCCAACCTGCTGGTGTGGCACGGGCGGACCTGGGCCATCGACCACGGCGCAGCGCTCTACTTCCACCACTCCTGGCCGTCCAAGGCGCCGTCGCCCGAGCGCTTTGCGACCCAGCCGTTCGATGCGACCCGCCATGTCCTGCGCGACGTCGCCGGCGACGTCTCCGCACGTCATGACGAGCTCGCCGCACTCCTCACGGAGGACGGGGTCGAGGCTGTGATCGCGCAGGTGCCCGATGGCTGGATCGAGCCCACCCCATACCTCGCCGACGTTGCCGCGGTGCGGGCGGCATACCTGCAGATGCTCCTGGCTCGACTGGACGGTGCGGCAGCGTGGCTCCCGAAGGGGGTCGCCGCGTGAACGCCTACCAGTACGTCCTGCTGAGGCTCGTCCCGCGCGTCGACCGGGAAGAGTTCATCAACGTCGGCGTGGTGCTCTACTCCCAGGACGCGGGCTTCCTCGACGCCGCCTGGGACCTGGACGAGCGGCGGGTGTCGGCCCTCGCTTCGACGTGCGACCTCGACGGCGTCCGCTCGATGCTCGAGCAGATCCGGGCCGTATGCCGTGGGGCGACCGGAAAGGGTCTGCCGACCCTCGAGAAGCCCGGCCAGCGGTTCGGCTGGATCATCGCGCCGCGCTCGACCGTCGTCCAGCCGGGACCTGTGCACGGCGGGCTCTGCGACGACCCGGCCGTCGAGCTCGAGCGGCTGCTCGACCGTCTCGTCCGCACCTAGGCCGGCTCAGGCGTCGCGACGCTCGACGCCTCGCAGGTCTGCCATCAGCGCGCGAGTCCGATCGCGACTGTCGAGGTACTGCAGGAGCAGGTGGCGCCCGACGAACCAGGCGACGGCCGTCGTCACCCAGCACGCGAGCGCTGGCTTCCACCACTGCGATGCGTCCACCGGACCGTCGTGGGACGACGCGGCCATGGCCCGGGTCTGGACGTACCAGAAGATCATCGGGATGCCGCTGCAGACGGCGGCCGTCCAGATCAGCAGTGCACGCCGGTTCCGCCGCGCACGGCGGACGCGCTCCGACTCTTGTCTCTCGGTTCGAGCCACGCGGTGAGTCTGCCAGAACCCCAAGGGGATTGGCGCGCTGAAACCGCGTTGTCTCACGGATCCGCTGGCCTCCGTGGCCGATCCGGCTTACCGCGGCCCGCGGACGCGCAGCGCCCACATCGCCACCGCCGATGCGGCGGCGACGTTGAGAGAGTCGACGCCTCCGGCCATCGGGATGCGCACGGTGAGGTCCGCGGCCGCGACGGTGCGACGGGACAGGCCGTCGCCCTCGGTGCCGACGACGACTGCGATGCGGTCCGGAGGGTTCGACTCGAGCTCGTCGAGGGACACCGAGTCGTCGGACAGAGCCATGGCTGCGACCGTGAAACCTGCCTCGCGAAGAGCATCAATTCCGCTGGGCCACGGGCTGATTCGAGTCCAGGGCACCTGAAAGACCGTGCCCATGGAGACCCTGATGGACCGCCGGTACAGCGGGTCGGCGCATCGGGGCGTCACGAGCACGGCGTCGACGCCGAGCGCTGCAGCGCTGCGGAAGATGGCGCCGACATTGGTGTGGTCGACGATGTCCTCGAGGACGATCACGCGTCGGGCACCGGCGACGAGGTCCGCGACCTCTGGCAGGACGGGACGTTGCATCGCCGCAAGGGCGCCGCGATGGAGATGGAAGCCGGTGAGCTGCTCGATGACGTCGTGCTCGCCGACGAAGACGGGCACACCGGCGGCTTCAGCATCGGCGACGACGTCCGACAGGTCGTCGAGCCATCTCCTCGCCATGAGGTACGACCTGGGGGCGTGCCCGGCCCGCAGTGCACGCCGGATCACTTTCTCGCTCTCGGCGATGTAGAGACCTCGCTCGGGCTCCGTGCGGCGGCGGAGGGCGACGTCGGTCAGCCCGACGTAGTCCTCGAGCCGCGGGTCGGCGGCGTCAGTGATCTCGATCGGCACGCCGACAGGCTAGTGCTCGAGGGTCTGCGGCCCGTCACGGGAACCAGATGAGCTTGACCGCGGCAACGGCCCCGATCACGACGATGATGCAGCGCAGCGCGACGGGCGGGATCCGGCGCCCGACGTGGGCGCCGATGATGCCCCCGAGGAACGCCCCCGTCGCGATCAGCAGAACCACGAGCCAGTCGATGTACTCGCGTGCGAAGAGGATGAAGACGACGGCAGCCACGAAGTTGACGACGAGGGCGAGGACGTTCTTGTAGCCGTTGAGTCGCTGGATGGGCTCGGCGGACAGCGCGCTGAAGATTCCCATGAGCAGCACGCCCTGGGCGGCGCCGAAGTAGCCGCCGTAGACACCGGCCAGGAAGACCCCGATGGCCATGGCCGGCGCGTGCCAGCGCGGCTCGCGGGCAGCGTCGTGAGGTCGTGCGAGCGACTGCAGCTTCGGCCCGATGAGCACGAGGACGACGGCGATGCCGATGAGGACGGGCACGATCGCGCGGAAGGCCGATGCCGGCAGCACGAGCAACAGGCCCGCGCCGACCACGGCACCCACGAAGGACAGCGGCATGAGCCGCCGCAGGGTGCCGCTCGCGCCGACGAGCTCGTGCCGGTAGCCCCAGGAGCCGCTGGCTCCCCCGGCGACGAGGCCGATGTTGTTGGACACGTTCGCGACCAGCGGCGGGTACCCGAAGAACAGCAGCGTCGGGAACGTCAGCAGCGTCCCCGACCCGACGATGGTGTTGATGATCCCTGCGCCGGTGCCGGCGAGCGCGATGGCGAGCCCGGACCAGAACGACACCCGGTCACCCTACAAGGGGTGACCGGGTGTCGACGGGGCTGTCCACACCGCCCGGATCGCGCCCGACCGGTCTCAGATCAGCGCTGGGTCGGCGACTCCGGCAGGTCCGGCGGCTCCGGCAGGTCGCCGGGGTCGGGGTCGGCCGCCGAGGGTGCTGCCCCGGCGCCACTGGCCTGGACGGGCGGTGCGGCCATCGGCGGCGGCGGAACCTCGGTGCCGCCGTGCCGGATCGGGGGCTGCTGGCGCCCGACCGGCGCGGCATGCTCGGTGGACTCGGCGCTGGCCTGGGCGGCCTGGCCGCGCGCCTCCGCGAGGGCCTTGGCCGGGTCCTCGAGGATCGTCTCGGAGAAGGCATCGTCGAGCTCGGGCTCGACCCAGGGCTCGTCGTCCATATCGGAACGGGGCGCCTCGTTGCCACCGAGCGCGTTGCCGATCCCCTTGAGGGCGTCGGTCAGCTCGGACGGGACGATCCACATCTTGTTGGCGTCGCCTCGAGCGATCTGCGGGAGCACCTGGAGGTACTGGTACGCCAGGAGCCGCTGGGTCGGCTTGCCACGGTGGATCGCCGAGAAGACCTGCTGGATCGCGCGGGCCTGCCCCTGGGCCTCGAGGATGCGGGCCTGCGCGGAGCCCTCGGCTCGCAGGATCTGGCTCTGCTTCTCACCTTCGGCAGTGAGGATGGCCGACTGCTTGACACCTTCGGCCGTGAGGATGGCGGCACGACGGTCACGCTCGGCGCGCATCTGCTTCTCCATCGAGTCCTGCACCGAGGCGGGCGGGTCGATCGCCTTGAGCTCGACCCGGTTGACGCGGATCCCCCACTTGCCGGTGGCCTCGTCGAGGACACCACGGAGCTGGCCGTTGATCTGGTCGCGGCTGGTCAGGGTCTGCTCGAGGTCGAGGGAGCCGATGACGTTACGCAAGGTGGTGACGGTGAGCTGCTCGATGCCTTGGATGAAGTTGGCGATCTCGTAGACGGCCGACTTGGCTTCGATGACCGAGTAGTAGATGACGGTGTCGATGCTGACAACGAGGTTGTCAGAGGTGATCACCGGCTGCGGCGGGAACGACACGACCTGCTCGCGCAGGTCGATGTTCGCCCGCACCTTGTCGACGAACGGCACGAGGAAGTGGATCCCGGCCGTGAGCGTCTTGTTGTAGCTGCCGAGGCGCTCGACGATCTGCGCGGTCTGCTGCGGCACGATGCGCACCGTGCGCAGCACGACGATGATGACCACTACGAGGATCAGCAGCGGGATGATGAGTACCGGGTCCACGACCTTCTCCCTGATCAGCCGCGTTGCTCGGGCGCTTGAGGTGGCCCGATCGGTGCGCGGCGGGTGCGGGCTGGTCGGACGACCAGCCCGTTCGATGCAGCTGTCAGCTGCCCACGACGCGGGCGCGGCTCACGACCGCGGTGGCCCCGTCGATGGAGTCGACGATGACCTCCTCACCGGGCTCGATGCTCCCGTTGAGCGTGCGGGCCGACCAGGTCTCGCCGGACAGCTTGACCCGGCCCCCTGCGGGGGTCACGCGGTCGAGGGCCACGGCCGACCGGCCGATCTGCGCGGCCGCTCCCATGAGGTGCTGCTCGTGCACGGTGAACCGCTTCTTGAGCCAGGGACGCACCGTCAGGAGCAGAGCGATGGTCACGCCCGCCGCGACGACGGACTGGATCAGGACGGGAGCGCCGAGCGCAGCCGCCGCACTGCCTCCGAGAGCGCCGCCGGCGACCATCAGGAAGGTGAAGTCGGCGGTGACCGCCTCGATCGCCACGAACACCAGGGCCGACCCGAGCCAGACCAGCCATGCCTGCCCCTCGAACACGTTCCCACCCTGCTTTCATCGGGTCGGCGCCAGGACGCCGACGTCCCGTGCGTCACTCCTGTGACGTCTCCAAGTCTGCCTCAGTTCCCTGTCGGCACCTACGGCCGGAGGCGCCCGATGAGGTCACGATCAGGTGGCGGCTCGGGCGGACCACCGCTCGCCGTGGCGCTCGAGCACCAGGGGCATCCCGAAGGTGGCGGTCAGGTTCTCGGCGGTGAGCGTCAGCGTGAGCGGACCGGCCGCGACGACGCGTCCGTTGCGGAGCATGAGCACGTCGGTGAACGACGGTGGGATCTCCTCGACGTGGTGGGTCACGAGGACCAGGGCCGGGGCCTCGGTGTCGGCCGCGAGGTCGCCGAGCCGCCGCACGAGGTCCTCGCGTCCGCCGAGGTCGAGCCCCGCGGCCGGCTCGTCGAGCAGCATCAGCTCGGGGTCGGTCATCAGGGCACGGGCGATCTGGACACGCTTGCGCTCACCCTCGCTGAGCGTGCCGTAGGTGCGGTCGGCGAGGTGGTCGGCCCCGAGCGCCTTGAGCAGCTCCATGGCACGGGCATAGTCGACCTCGTCGTAGGTCTCTCGCCACCGGCCGATGATGCCGTAGGACGCCGTGACGACGACGTTCCCGACGATCTCGTCGCCGGGGATTCGCTCGGCCATCGAGGAGCTGGCAAGGCCGATCCGCGGCCGCAGCTCGAAGACGTCGACCGCGCCCAGCACCTCGCCGAGAACTCCGGCGACCCCCGTCGTGGGGTGCATCCGCGCTGCGGCTATCTGCAGCAGCGTCGTCTTTCCCGCGCCGTTCGGCCCGAGCACGACCCAGCGCTCCCCCTCCTCGACCTCCCACGTCACGTCGTCGACGAGCGTCGTCGCGCCGCGTCGAACGGTCACTCCGGCGAAGGCGAGGACATCGCTCATGCGAGATCACCTTCCAACAAGCACCGCGGCGCCGGCGATGCCTGGACGCAGCGCAGCGAGCGAGGAACGAGCGAGCGCAGCGGAGGAAGGCAACGCCCATCAGGCGCCGCGGCACGCGCCGCAGCGAAGCGAGGCGCCAACAAGCACCGCGGTGCCGGCGATGCCTGGACGCAGCGCAGCGAGCGAGGAACGAGCGAGCGCAGCGGAGGAAGGCAACGCCCACCAGGCGCCGCGGCACGCGCCGCAGCGAAGCGAGGCGCCAACAAGCACTGCGGCGCCGGCGATGCCTGGACGCAGCGCAGCGAGCTGGGTCCCACGCTCTGCGTGGGAGGAACGAGCGAGCGAAGCGGAGGAAGGCAACGCCCACCAGGCGCCGCGGCACGCGCCGGAGCGAAGCGGAGGCGCCATCCAAGACTGCTCATGGCTCGACCCTATGACACGGCCCGGCCGCGGCTCCGGGGACGCACCCTACGATGGCGGGGTGTCCGAGCTGCCCGCCTCAGTGCGCCTCGCCCTCTGGGTGACCGCGGCCTGGCGGGGCGACGTCACGACCCCGGAGGCCCTTTCGCGCGCCTTCCCGGACGTCGACCATGTCGCCGGAGACCTCGCCCGACTGGACGTGTGGCGCGACCTCGGCGAGCGGGCGCTGTTCGTCGCGCTCCCCCGCCCTGGTGACACGAGCCGTATGCCGCCCGGCTCGGTCGCGGCGTCAGCCCACGCAGTCTCGGCCGGCGAGTGCGTCTTCGTCGCGGGCCTCGGTGGAGTGCTCGTCCCGACCCTGTCCGAGTTCGGTCCCGCCGGCGACGTCGGGCTCCGGGTGGACTGGACGGCATACGACGCCGACCCGGTGCCGCGTCATCGCCTGGAGATGCTCGACCTGCGCGACGTCGAGCGGCAGCTCGTTGCGCGGCTGCACGAGCACGCGAGCGGTTTCGTGTCGGTCGGCGGCCACCCGTGGGATGCGCAGGCGCGCGCGGAGGCCGAGTCCGACCTCGACACCGCCCTGTGGGGGATCCCGCCACGCACGTCCGGGCGGGCGCTGCGGATCATGGCACTCGCCGGCAACGTCTCGCGGATGGCACACCGCGCGTCCAGCCTCACCGCGCTCGGGTCGGGCGGGCTCGACGCCGGCACGGCCCAGGCACGGAACCTTCTGCTTCGCGACCTCGGTGCTGACGCCGACGCGGCCCTGACGGACGCGACCAACATTGCGGTGATGTCGATCGCCGGCTGGCGGCCCGCCTGACCCAGCGCCTAGCCCCTAGCCATCGCGGCCGGGCTCGACGGCCTCAAGGTGCGCCAGCACCGCTCTGGCGTAAGCTCGCTCGGCGTCGATGTCGGCGTGGCGATCCAGGTCGCCGTCGCTGGAACGCATCACGACGGCATACCCACCATCGAGCTGCTCCAGCGCAACGAACGCGTCACCAAGCATCTCCCTGAGCTGGTCCTCGCGCGGCAGCCAGACGACCTTGCTGCGCTCGACGCTGTCGAGCGCCCACTCAGTCGTCCCGTTGAACCCGATGACGTCGCCCGTGCGGAAGGGGTGGACGTCGATGGTGAGGTCGCTGATGACGAAGACGTCCTCCTCCATCCCGTCCACCGGCACGACGAAACGGTCGCCCCGCGCGGGCTTCCACTCGAGACCGGCCGCGTTCAGGCGCCTGGCGAGCTCGATCGTCAGCATGCCCCATCCTCACATTCCGCCGCGCGTGGGCCAAGGTCACCTAGATTGGCCGGATGACTGACAGCCCGCAGCTCCCGCAGCTCACTCCGCTCGACGAGTCCACCTTCGACACCGTGCTGTGCATCGCGGCGCACCCGGACGACCTCGAGTACGGCACCGCGGCCGCAGTAGACCGGTGGGTCAAGGCCGGCAAGACGGTGACCTACCTGCTGGTCACTCGGGGCGAGGCCGGGATCGACACGATCCACCCGGACGAGGCCGGTCCACTGCGCGAGCAGGAGGAGCGCGACGGTGCAGCAGAGGTCGGCGTCGAGGTCGTGGAGTTCCTCGACGGGTTCAAGGACGGCGTCGTCGAGTACGGTCTGCCGCTTCGCCGCGCGATCGCTCGCGAGATCCGGATCCGCCGGCCCGACCTGCTCGTCAGCCTCACTCACGCCGAGCGTTTCCCCAACGGCTTCGTCAACCAGGCCGACCACCGGGCCGTCGGCCTCGCCGTCGTCGATGCCAAAGCGGACGCGGGCAACCGATGGATCTTTCCGGGCCTCGTCGACGAGGGCCACGAGCCCTGGAAGCCCAAGAGCCTGCTGGTCTGCGGCGATCCCCATCCGACGCACTGGGTCGACGTCTCCGACCACTTCGACGCCGCCGTCGCTTCTCTCTCGTCGCACGACGACTACCTGACGGCGCTCGGTCCGGACTACCCCAAGCCGACCGAGCTCCTCGAGATGATCCTCGGCGGTGCGGCCGGGGCGCTCGGCGTGAAGTACGCCCTCACCGGCCACCTCATCACCTGATCATCGGCTGACAAGGCGCTCGACCAGGGGTCGCAGCGCCGCCGACCGGCGGCGCTGCCAGTCGCGGAAGGTGGGCTGTCCGGGCCGCTCCGGCTTGAGCGAGTAGAAGCGGAACATGCCAGTGACCGCCACGACGAATCGCGTTGCCTCGTAAGGCAGCCGGGCCAGCATCCCTCGCGCCGTGCTGAGCGCCACCTGCGGTCCACCGACATGACCGGACGCTACGACGTCGAGCGCCAGCGACGCGGCGTCGACCCATGCTGCGCCATGGCACGCCAACGCCCAGTCCACGAGCCACACGTCCTCGCCGTGCGGAACCGCGTTGTCGCAGCGGACGTCCAGATGGACCAGATGCGGGCCGGTCGTCCAGATGGACCACCCGTCCGACATGGCGACCAGGCTCTCGATGTGCGCGCGCTCCCAACCGTCGAGCTCCTCTGGACGGTCGTGCGCCAGGTCACGCCACCCGTCCAGCGGCGGCAGCCGCTGGACGGCCGGCGCCAGCCCCTCGATACCTACGTGACCGGCGCACGTGGCGACGGCGTCCGCAACGGACGCGAGGTGTTGGGAGCGCCACGGTGGCCCGACGGCAGTGCCGTCCGCTGCCTCGGTGACGATGGTGAGCCACCCGTCGTGCTCGAAACCCGCGACCAGAGGTGCGTGCGGCACCGAGCCGGGCAGCATACGGAGCACCTCCAGCTCGCGGCGATGGAGCTCGTGTGCGCTCGGGCTCATCGACGCCGCAACGGATTTCGCAAACACCTGTCGGCCGTCGCTGAGCGTCAGCAGAGCGGCAGGTCCGGGCGACATGCCACCGTGCACCGACTCGATGCCGACCACGCGCGCGCCGACCGCCGCCTCGAGTGCGGCGCGCAGATCCGGTGGAACCTGGTCGAACGGCAGCCGGGGTGTGAAGGCGCCTGTCATGCGCCGCCGAGGACCGCCCGGTAGACCTCGAGCGTCCGGTCCCCGATCGAGGCCCACGAGAACGACTCGACGGCTCGCTGCCGCCCCGCCTGTCCGAACCGGCGCGCGCGGTCGACGTCGGCCACGCCGTCGTTCAGTGCGGCGGCCAGGTCGGCCACGAACTGCTCGGGGTCGACCGGGGTGCCGGTGCCGTCCTGCACCTGCTCGATCGGCACGAGCCAGCCGGTCTCGCCGTCGACCACCACCTCGGGGATGCCCCCGGTCGCCGTCGCGACCACGGCGAGCTCGCAGGCCATCGCCTCGAGGTTGACGATGCCCAGCGGCTCGTAGACCGAGGGGCACGCGAACACCGTCCCGTGGCTGAGCAGTGCGACGACCTCGTTGCGCGGCAGCATGTCCGGGATCCACACGACCCCCTCGCGCTGGCCGCGGAGGTCGTTCATCAGGCCCTCGACCTCGGCCTTGATCTCAGGCGTGTCCGGAGCGCCGGCACAGAGGACGAGCTGCACGTCTGCGGGGAGCGAGGCGCAGGCCCGCAGGAGATACGGCAGTCCCTTCTGGCGCGTGATCCGGCCGACGAACACGACGGACCGCCGGTCGGGGTCGACGCCGTGCCTGCGGACGGTCTCCCGCGCGGCGTCGGACCGGTCTGCCGCCCATAGCTGGGAGTCGATCCCGTTGTGCACCACGTGAACCCGGTCGGGATCGAGGGTCGGGTAGCTCTTGAGGATGTCCTCGCGCATGCCCGCGCTCACCGCGACGACTGCTGCGGCGGCCTCGTAGGCCGTGCGCTCGGCCCAGGACGACACGCGGTAGCCGCCGCCCAGCTGTTCGGCCTTCCACGGGCGCATCGGCTCCAGCGAGTGTGCCGTGACGACGTGCGGCATACCGCCGAGGAGCGAGGCGAGGTGGCCACCGAGGTTGGCGTACCACGTGTGGGAGTGGACGATGTCCGCTCCGACACAGTCACCAGCGAGCGCAACATCGACACCGAGGGTCTGCAGCGCCGGGTTGCTCTGTGCGAGCTGGGGAAGGTCGGGGTATGCCGTCGTGCCGGGTTCGTCACGCGGCGCCCCGAAGCAGCGCACCTGGACGTCGAGGTCACCCCGCGCGCGCAGCGCCCGGACGAGCTCGGCCACATGGACGCCGGCGCCCCCGTAGATGGCGGGCGGGTACTCCTTGCTGAGGATGTCGACGCGCACGATCTGACCCTAGCCCCGCAGGGTCTCGAGACGCGGCGACGCGGCGGAGAAAGCGGACACCAGTGCGGACAAACCTGCCGGGTTGCCGACGATGGCCCTAGGGTGACGTCATGGCCCGACGAAGCCCATCCGCTGGTCCGAAAGTCCTTGCCATCGTGCTCGCCGGGGGTGAGGGGAAGCGGTTGATGCCGCTCACGGCGGACCGGGCCAAACCCGCGGTGCCGTTCGCCGGCATCTACCGGCTGATCGACCTCGCCCTGTCCAATGTCGTCAACTCGGGCTACCTCAAGGTCGTCGTCCTCACGCAGTACAAGTCCCACAGCCTCGACGCCCATGTCACCAAGACCTGGCGGATGTCGACGCTCCTGGGCAACTACGTCACGACCGTGCCCGCCCAGCAGCGCGTCGACAAGAACTGGTATCTCGGTAGCGCCGACGCGATCTACCAGAGCCTCAACCTCATGCACGACGAGCGGCCCGAGATCGTCGTCGTCGTCGGGGCCGACCACGTCTACCGCATGGACTTCAGCGCCATGGTCGACCAGCACATCGAGACGGGCGCGGCCTGCACGGTCGCCGCGATCCGCCAGCCGATCTCGCTGGCGAACCAGTTCGGTGTCATCGAGGTCGACCCGAGCGACCCGTCCAAGATCGCCGCGTTCCGGGAAAAGCCCAGCGACCCGCAAGGGCTGCCTGACAACCCGGACGAGGTCCTCGCGTCGATGGGCAACTACGTCTTCACCGCCGACGCGCTCGAGGAGGCCGTCACCCGAGACCACGACCGCGAGTCGAGCAGCCACGACATGGGCGGCGACCTCGTGCCCGACTTCGTGAAGCGCGGTGAGGCGGGCGTCTACGACTTCAAGGACAACGTCGTCCCCGGCTCGACCGACCGCGACCGCGGCTACTGGCGCGACGTCGGCACGATCGAGTCGTACTACGACGCCCACATGGACCTCATCTCGATCCACCCGGTCTTCAACCTCTACAACTACGAGTGGCCGATCTACACCCAGCACAGCCCCTATCCCCCGGCGAAGTTCGTCCACGGCAGCGGCGACCGGATCGGCGAGGCACTCAACTCTGCTGTCTCCCCCGGCGTCGTCGTCTCGGGCGCGCACATCTACGCGTCGGTCCTGTCGCCCCTGGTGCACGTGCACTCGTACGCGAGCATCCAGGGCTCGGTCATCCTCGACAACGTCACCGTGAACCGGCACGCCCAGATCCGGCGAGCGATCATCGACAAGAACGCCGTCATCCCCGAGGGCTGCCAGATCGGGATCGACCACGAGCACGACCGTGCCCGAGGACTGCACGTCACTGACACGGGGATCGTCGTCGTCGGCAAGGACCAGGTCGTCACACGGTGACCGCACCCGCGTCCGGGCAGTCCGACAACGCCACGACGCTCGCGGCATACGAGGCGCGCGCGGAGGTGTACCGGTCGCAGACCGGGCAGGGAACGCAGACTCCGGACCCGTTCGTCGAGCGGCTTGCGGCGCTGGCGCCGCCGGGTGAGGTGCTCGAGATCGGGAGCGCCTACGGCCGCGACTCGGACACTCTGGAGCGGCTGGGCCGGCCGGTCCGGCGCACCGATGCCACCAGGGCGTTCGTCGACATGCAACGCGCGGCGGGACACGATGCCGAGGTCCTGGACGTCCTGGTTGACCCCTTGGTCGACGACCGCCACGGCCCGTATGCCGCTGTGCTCGCCAACGCCGTCTTCCTGCACTTCACGCCCGAGCAGCTGCACGACGTGCTCACCAAGGTGCGCGGGGCGCTTGTCCCCGGCGGTCTGCTCGGGTTCACCGTGAAGGTCGGTGACGGGGCCGAGTGGAGCGACCACAAGCTCGGCGTTCCGCGCTGGTTCCAGTACTGGCGGGCGGACCCGCTCCGGGATGCCGTGGAAGGGGCCGACCTGGCCGTCGTCGACCTCTCGGCTCGCACCGGGGCGACCTGGGACTGGCTGGTCGTCCTGGCGACGCCCCGCCTGCGCTAGCCAGCCGGCGGCCGGCCCGTGTCGTATACGGTCGTCGAGGCCGGTGAGGCATTCACCGCCATTGGATCTCCCTAGGAGCGCGAGTGACCCCGGACCTGACCCCGGACCTGACCCCTCCCACCAGTGCCGCCGACCCACGTCCGGCGCGTGTCGGGATCCAGATCCCGCCGCAGCACGCCACGTGGGCCGAGATCCGCCGGCTCGTCTCGACGCTCGAGGAGCTGGGGATCGACATCCTCCTCAACTGGGACCACTTCTTCCCGCTGAGCGGGGACGCGGGCGGCCTCCACTTCGAGTGCTGGACGATGCTCGGTGCCTGGGCGGAGGCCACCGAGAGGGTCGAGATCGGCGCGCTGGTGACGTGCAACTCGTACCGCAACCCGAACCTGCTCGCGGACATGGCCCGCACCGTCGACCACATGAGCGATGGCCGGCTCATCCTCGGCATCGGAGCCGGCTGGAAGCAGCTCGACTACGACGAGTACGGCTACGCCTTCGGCACGCCCGGCAGCCGGCTCGACAACCTCGCCCGTGACCTCCCGGTCATCAGGGACCGCTGGACCCGGCTCAACCCTGCGCCGACTCGGGACATCCCGATCCTCATCGGCGGCGGTGGCGAGAAGAAGACGCTGCGCATCGTCGCCGAGCACGCGACGATCTGGCATGGCTTCGGCGGGCCCGAAGAGATCGCGCACAAGCACCGCGTCCTCGACAGCTGGTGCGCCCGCCGTGGACGCGACCCCCTCGAGATCGAGCGCTCCGCCGGTGTGGCCTTCGTCCCCGGGCGTAACCCCGACCAGTCCGGCGACTACGCGAGCAACGCCCAGCAGCTCTACGACGTCGGCACCCGCCTGTTCACCGCCAGCCTCTCGGCCGCACACCCCGACCTCGGTCGCGTGCGTGACCTCGTCGCGTGGCGCGACGAGGTCAACGCCGGCGCCTGAGCCGGACCGGGTCGGGACCCCGCGGGGCTGCCAACGGCCGTATGCCGGAAGGCGCGGCCGTGCGGCATACGCGGTGGTTAGCCTGACGCAAGTGACCGCACCGAACCCTGTCGAGAGCAAGACCCTCAGCATCACCGTGACCGGCGCCGACCGGCCGGGAGTCACGGGAACCCTGCTCGGAGCCCTGTCGGGAGTGGGTGCCGAGGTCCTCGACATCCAGCAGGTCGTCGTCCACGGGCACCTCACACTGGCGCTCCTGCTGCGCACCGGCGAGCACGTCGACGAGCTCCGGGACGCAGCCGCCGTGGCGGCACACCGGCTCGGTCTGACCCTCACCGTCGTCGAGGGCACCGGCGACGGTGCGCGCCCGCGCCAGGGACGCGCCGCCGTCGTCGTCCTCGGGGCGCCACTGAAGGCCGACGCCGTCTCGCTCGTCACGAGCCGGATCGCCGACCACGGAGCCAACATCGACCGGATCCGGCGGCTGTCGCGCTACCCAGTCACGACCGTCGAGTTCGACATCTCCGGAGCGGACGTCGGGTCGCTGCGCAGCGAGCTCGCCCTCGCCGCCACGTCGGCAGGCATCGACGTCGCCGTCGCCCCAGGTGGGCTCGCGCGCCGAGGGCGGCGGCTCGTCGTCCTCGATGTCGACTCGACCCTGATCCAGCAAGAGGTGATCGAGCTGCTCGCGGCGCATTCCGGCCGCGAGGCGGAGGTGGCCGAGGTGACGGCGCGCGCGATGGCCGGCGAGCTCGACTTCGAGGAGTCACTGCGGGCCCGAGTCGCGACGCTCGCCGGTCTGCCCGCGTCGGTGCTCGAGGACGTTCGGGCGACGGTCGAGCTGACTCCGGGGGCGCGGACCCTGGTCCGCACCCTGAGAAGGCTCGGCTTCACGTTGGGACTCGTCAGCGGCGGGTTCATCGAGGTCGTCGGCACTCTTGCCGCCGACCTCGGCATCGACCACGTGCGCGCGAACCAGCTCGAGATCGTGGACGACACCCTGACCGGGCGTGTGGTCGGTGACGTCGTCGACCGAGCCGGCAAGGCCGCCGCGCTGCGCGAGTTCGCGACGCAGGAAGGGCTGCCCCTGAGCCGCACGGTCGCGATCGGCGACGGCGCCAACGACCTCGACATGCTCGACATCGCCGGGCTCGGAGTGGCCTTCAACGCCAAGCCCCTCGTGCGCGAGCGGGCCCAGACGTCGGTGAACGTGCCTTACCTCGACTCGGTGCTCTACCTGCTGGGGATCTCCCGCGAGGAGATCGAGGAGGCCGATCTCGACGACGGCACGCCGACGCAGGCTCCGCCCGTGCCGCACGCCGGTCACTAGGCTGGCGCGATGCGAAGCGACCCACCCCCGGGGCCGCCGGCGTCCCCGTCGGCGTCGACGTCCGATGTCCGGCGCACGCTGCTGGTCATCGGTGGGGCCGAGGACCGCATCGGCCGGTCGGTCGTGCTCAAGCGCTTCGTCAAGCTCGCTGGAGGACGCAGGTCCCACATCGTCGTCGTCCCGACCGCTTCGGCGTTCGCCGACGAGGTGTCCGAGTCCTACCGCGACGTGTTCACCCGGCTGCGCGGCGGGGACGTCTCCGTAGTGCACCCCGTCACCCGTCGGGACGCGAACGACCCGTCGATGGTCGCCTCCCTCGACGCGGCCACTGGCATCTTCATCACCGGCGGGAGCCAGGTGAAGCTGGCCCAGAACGTCGTCGGCACGCCGGTCGGCGACGCCATCATCCGTGCCTACGACCGCGGCGCGGTCGTGGCGGGGACATCGGCCGGCGCATCGATCATGAGCCGGTTCATGATCTCGCTCGGCGAGGAGGGCCTCACGCCCCGCCAGCGCGCGAGCCAGATCTCGGCGGGCCTCGGGCTCGTCGAGGACGTCATCATCGACCAGCACTTCGAGCAGCGCGGGCGGTACGGCCGCCTCATGTCCATGGTCGCGGCGTCACCGAACCTGCTCGGGATGGGGATCGACGAGAACACCGCCGCCGAGATCCGCAACGGACGGGTGATGTCCGTCATCGGCGCTGGGTCGATCTTCCTCGTCAACGCCCGCAACGCCATCACCGACGCCCCCGACGCTCGCCGAGGAGCCCCGCTGCTCGTTTCGGGAGCAGTCGTGCACTCGCTGCCCACGGGCAGTACGTTCGACCTGGAGCACGTCGAGCTGACCGCTTTCGTCGAGCGTCACCCGGACATCGAGGGCGCGGTCGTCCCGGCCAAGGTCCGCGCGGCGCGCTCGTCCAGCAGCGCCGCCCACTGAGCCCCGCAGGAGGAAATGCATGCCCGTCGAGGTACCGACCCCGACCGGACCGGCTCGCCCGGACCTCAAGATCATCGAGACCCGCATCTACCGCGGGCCGAACGTGTGGTCGTACCAGCAGGCGATCCACCTCGTGGTCGACCTGGGCAGCCTCGAGGAGTACCCCACGGTGTCGCTGCCCGGCTTCACGGACCGGCTGCTGGAGCTCGTCCCCGGGCTCGAGCGGCATACCTGCTCGCTGGGTCGCCGTGGCGGCTTCGTCGAGCGCCTGCGCGAGGGCACCTGGCTCGGACACGTCGCCGAGCACGTCGCCCTGCAGCTGCAGACCCTCGCCGGTCACGACCAGCGGCGCGGGAAGACCCGCGGGGTCAAGGGCAAGCCGGGCCAGTACAACATCATCTACGGGTACACCGACGAGACCGTCGGCGTCGCCGCCGGCAACCTGTCCGTGCGCCTCATGAACCACCTCGTCGACCCGTCTGACGGGTTCGACTTCGAGACGGAGTTCAACGCGTTCCTGCGCCAGGCCGACCGCGTCGCGTTCGGCCCGTCGACCGCGGCCATCCTCGAGGAGGCCGCATCCCGCGACATCCCGTTCATCCGGCTCAACGCGGCCTCCCTCGTCCAGCTCGGTCAGGGCGTGCACGCCCAGCGGATCCGAGCGACGATGACGTCGAGGACGGGTGCGCTGGCCGTCGACATCGCCAGCGACAAGGACCTCACGACCAAGCTGCTCGGCTCTGCGGGCCTGCCCGTGCCCAAGCAGGAGGCCGCGCGCACCCTGCGGGGCACCCTCGACGCAGCGCGCCGGATCGGCTTCCCCGTTGTCGTCAAGCCGCTCGACGGCAACCACGGCCGAGGCGTCTGCCTCAACCTCCAGAGCGACGACGAGGTCGAGAAGGCCTACGACATCGCCAAGGCCGAGTCGCGCCGGGGCACCATCATCGTCGAGTCCTTCGTCACCGGCCGCGACTACCGGTGCCTCATCGTCGGTGGCCGCATGCAGGCCATCGCCGAGCGCGTGCCGGCCCATGTCATCGGAGACGGCACTCACACGGTCGCCGAACTCGTCGAGATCACCAACGCGGACCCCCGACGGGGCGTCGGGCACGAGAAGGTGCTCACGAAGATCAAGGTCGACGCCAACGCCAAGGAGATCCTTTCCGGCCAGGGCCTGACCCTGGAGTCGGTGCCGGGCGAGGGCGACATGGTCAAGCTGGCGCTGACCGGCAACATGTCCACCGGTGGCATCTCCATCGACCGGACCTTCGACGCCCACCCGGACAACGTCGAGATCGCCGAGGAGGCCGCCCGCATCGTCGGGCTCGACGTGGCGGGCATCGACTTCATCTGCCCCGACATCACCTACCCGGTGCGCGAGACCGGAGGCGCGATCTGCGAGGTCAACGCAGCGCCCGGCTTCCGCATGCACACCCACCCGACCGTCGGCGAGCCGCAGTTCATCGCCAAGCCGGTCGTCGACCTGCTCTTCCCACCCGGGTCCACGTCCCGGGTGCCGATCGTGGCCGTGACAGGCACCAACGGCAAGACGACGACGGCGCGGATGATCGCGCACATCTTCAAGGGCATCGGGCGCAAGGTCGGCATGACCTCCACCGACGGTGTCGTCATCGACGAGCGGCTCGTCATCAAGGCCGACGCGTCCGGACCTCGCTCCGCGAGGATGGTCCTGCAGAACCCCCGGGTCGACTTCGCGGTCATGGAGGTCGCGCGCGGCGGAATCCTGCGTGAAGGCCTCGGCTACGACCGCAACGACATCGCCGTGGTCACCAACATCGCCCCGGACCACCTGGGGCTCAAGGGAATCGACACTCTCAGGCAGCTCGCCGACGTCAAGGCGGTCATCGTGGAGGCGGTCCCGCGTGACGGCTTCGCCGTGCTCAACGCGGACGACCCCCATGTCCGGAACATGCGGCGCCGATGCTCCGGCGGCATCGTGTGGTTCACGATGTCCGAGCCGGGGACCGAGGTCCGTGAGTTCGTCGACGACTACTGCCGCCGTGGCGGACGCGCGGTCGTGCTGGAGCCCAGCGACCGCGGCGAGATGATGGTCATCAAGCACGGACGCCGCTCGATGCAGCTCGCATGGACGCACCTGCTCCCGTCGACCTTCGGCGGGGCGGCCCGCTTCAACGTCGCCAACGCGCTCGCGGCCGCCGGTGCCGCGTTCGCGGCCGGGGCGCCGCTGCACGACATCAGGCAGGGCCTGCGCACCTTCGCCACGACGTACTACCTGTCCCCTGGCCGGCTCAACCTCGTGCACGTCAACAACGCCGAGGTGTTCGTCGACTACTGCCACAACGCGGCGGGCATGAAGGAGCTCGGCACGTTCGTCGACCGGTATGCCGCTCAGAAGAGCGGTCAGTCCGACCTGGCCAAGTCTTCGCGCATCGGCATGATCGGCGCCGCGGGCGACCGCCGCGACGACGACATCCGCGAGCTCGGGGCCGTCGCGGCGCAGCACTTCGACGTGCTCGTCGTGCGAGAGGACGCACGGCTGCGGGGACGCCGACCCGGTGAGACCGCGGCACTCGTCGCCGAAGGCGCGCGGGCGGCGATGCAGCAAGGCGCCCGGTGCCGCCAGGTCGAGATCGTGCTCGACGAGCTCGAGGCCACGCGGCACGTCCTGGCGCGCACCAACCCGGGCGACCTCGTGGTGATGTGTGTCGACAAGCACTCGATGGTGGTGGCGGAGCTCGAGGAGCGGACCAAGCACGCCCAGGCCGGCGCGCGGATCGGAGCGGCGGCCGCCGCCACGAGCGACCCCGACCTCGACCCCAGCACCCTCACCGAGACCGCCGAGGCCGAGGGCGAGGAGGCCGAGGGCGAAGCCCTCGGAGCGGTGCCGGCAGAGCCTGCGCCCGAGCGCGCCGACGACACCGCGATCTGAGCGGACCAGCCTGAGTCAGTCGGTGGTGATGGAGGGGGCGAGCTCGTCGGCGTAGGCACGCAGGGCACGGCGGTACGACTGCGTGTCGGCGTCCGTCGTGGCATCGAGCGTGGCCCGGATCAGGTCCGCAACCGCCTGCCGCTCCTGCCCGAGGTCGGCCTGCACCAGCGCGCGGAGCATGAGGGCCGCGGTGTTGTGCGGCCGGGTCTCGAGCACCTCGGAGACGATGGCCTGGGCCTCGGCGACCCGGCCGACCACTCGCAGGCTCGAGGCGAGCTGCAGCTGGCCGCGGTGCCGGTGGGGCTCCTTGAGGCCACCGGCGAGCGCCTCTTCGTACAGCGTGATCGCCCCCTGCTCGTCGCCCATGGAGTCCTTGGCGCCGGCGAGCTCGAAGACGAGCCGGGCGTCGTTGGGGTGCTCGTCGACGAGCGTCTGGGCCGCGGCCAGGCGGGCGTCCTCGTCGTCCAGCTGCCACAGCGCCGCGATCTCCGACTCGAGCTCGTGCTCGCCACGCGCGGCGACGACCTTGCGGCGGATCGCCCGGGCGTCATCGACCTTGCCGTCGTGCTCGCGGATCCAACCGTCGACCTCGGCGCGCTCGGCGTGGCACATCAGCGCGATGACGTCGCCGTCGAGGGCGTGCGGAACGAGGGCCTCGAACGACGCCAGCTCGGTGCCGTAGCCGGGCACGTCGAGGACCCCGACCTTGGCCAGCCCCTCCCGGAAGAGCCCGAGCAGCGCCTCGGGGTCGCGACCGCGCAGATAGTGCTCGGCGATCTTGAGCACGACCTGCTCCGCGCCGCGGCCGGCGATCTCGCCCATCGACATGATGGCGTCGTCAGCGCGGTCGCCAGCGCAGCCGAGGCTGAGCCGGACTGCCCCGCCCGGGGCGGCGAGCCCGCGAGCCACCTCCAGCAGGGACTCGAGCCCCGCCTCGTTGTGGGCCATGTCCATGATCACGGTGGCCTTGCCGCCGCCGTCCAGCGGCAGGGTGTAGGTGTTGAGCCGGCCCCAGTTGTGCTGGGGGTCGGGAGCGAACGTGCGCAGCCCTTCGACCACCGCAGACCGGGCCACCCCCAGGCCGAGCGCGGCGGCCGCGCCGGCGAGGGCGTTGGCGATGTTGTTGCGCGAGAGCCCGCTCATCGTCATCGGCACGTCGACGATCTTGACGAGCCGGTCGGGGTCGCCGTTCGGCGTCAACACCACGATCTCGCCGTCGAGCACGGTGATGCCGCGCCCGCCCATGTTGATCGACTCCCACAGAGCCGGTGAGGCAGGGTCGAGGCTGAACGCCCAGGGCTTGGCCTTGATCCCGTGACGCATCGCCCAGACCCGCGGGTCGTCGCCGTTGAGCACGACCCATCCCTGCGGCTTGGTGACGGTGGTGACGATGGCCTTGACCTCGGCGAGCTGGTCGAGCGTGTCGATCCCCTGCAGGCCCAGGTGGTCTGCGCTGACGTTGGTCACGACGCTCACGTCGTTCTCGGTGACGCCCATGCCCTTGAGCAGCATTCCTCCTCGGGCCGTCTCGAGGATGCCGATGTCGAGCCCCGGAGTCTCGAGCACGCCTCGGGCGCCTGCGGGTCCGGAGAAGTCGCCGTCCTCCTTGGTCTCGCCCATGACGACGATCCCGTCCGTGGAGCTCCAGGCCGTCGTGAGACCGGCCGTCATGCACATGTGGGCCATGAGCCGCGTCGTCGTCGTCTTGCCGTTCGTCCCGGTCACCGATGCCACCGGCACGGTCGGGGTGATGACGTTGGGGCCCGGGCCGTCGGGCGAGGCCATGATGGCCACCGCAGCCGCCTCGATCACGTCTTCCGCACGCTGCGTGCGGTCGAGCAGGCCTGTCAGCACCACGCCGATCTGCTCGCCGGCGGCCCGGCCACGAGTGCGGTGGATCCATGGGAAGGCGAGCACGATGTCCTCGACGGTCTGGCCCGCGCGGACCCGGACCCCGAGGCGCCCCGTGCCGATCTCGGTGCCGACCCGTCGCATGACAGTGCGGATGACGCGCATGACGAAGCGCTGGCGCAGCGCGGTGCCTCGGCGCCCGGGACGGACCGAACGCATGCCCAGCCGGTGCCCCAGCGCCTCTGCCTCGGTGCGCTTGAGGTCGAGGTAGCCGGGCAGATGCAGGATCACCTTGATGGCGGGGCGGGCGAAGTAGAGGTTGGGCCCGTCGAGCACGCGGACCTCGTCGACGCGGACGGGCTCGCGCCGGGTCACTCGAGTGGGCTCGACGGCCGGTGCGTCGGTGGTTGTCACGCTGCTGGACTGGCTACCGGCGTCAGGCATGCGCAGACTCTAGCGACCCGAGCAGGCGCCCGCGCACCTGCGGCTCCGATGACGCGTGACGTTCACTGTCCCATCGCGTGGACGCCACCGTCGACGTGCACGATCTCGCCCGTCGTGGCCGGGAACCAGTCGGACAGCAGTGCGGCGCAGGCCTTGGCCGCCGGTTCGGGGTCGTTGATGTCCCAGCCCAGCGGAGCCCGGTCGCCCCAGCTGTTCTCGAACTGCTCGAAGCCCGGGATGGACTTGGCCGCCGTGGTGCGAATCGGACCGGCGGCCACGAGGTTGCATCGCACTCCCTTCGGCCCGAGGTCGCGCGCGAGGTAGCGGCTCGTCGACTCGAAGGCGGCCTTGGCGACCCCCATCCAGTCGTAGACCGGCCACGCGAACTTGGCGTCGAAGGTGAGGCCGACGATGCTGCCGCCGTCCGCCATCAGCGGGAGCGAAGCCGTGGCAAGGCTCTTGAGGCTGTATGCCGAGATGTGCAGCGCCGTCGCCACGTCGTCCCAGGTGCCCTCCATGAAGTTGAAGGCGCCCTGAGGCGCGAACCCGATGGAGTGCAGCACGCCGTCGAGGCCGTCCACATGCTCGCGCAGCCGCTCGCTGAGGGTGTCGAGGTGCTCCGTGTTGGCGACGTCGAGCTCGATGACCTGGGGCGTCTCGGGCAGCCGCCGGGAGATCGTCTGGGTGATCTTCATCGTGCGCCCGAACGAGGTCAGCACCACCGTCGCCCCCTCCTGCTGGGCGATCTTCGCGACGTGGAACGCGATGGAGCTGTCCATGAGGACGCCGGTGATGAGGAGCTTCTTGCCTTCGAGGATTCCCATGCCTGCGACTTTCTCGTGTGGTCCGGAACGTGCTGCGAGCCTGATGCGGTGACAGCTGCGCGAGTCGCGCGTGAGGTGTGGTTTCAGTGGCCCATGCCGAGCCCGCCGTCGACGGGGATCACGGCCCCCGAGATGTATGCCGCGTCGTCGCTCGCGACGAAGCGCACCACCGACGCGACCTCCTCGGGCGTGGCGAACCGGCCCGCCGGGATGCTGGCCAGGTAGGCCTTCTTCTGGTCGTCGGGAAGCACGGCCGTCATCTCGGTGTCGATGAATCCGGGGGCTACGACGTTGGCCGTGATGCCGCGGCCGCCGAGCTCGCGGGTGATCGACCGGGCGAGCCCGACCAGCCCGGACTTGCTGGCGGCGTAGTTGGTCTGCCCGGGCGAGCCGTAGAGTCCGACGACGCTGGAGATCAGGACGATCCGCCCGCGCCGCTTGCGGATCATGCCGGTGGCTGCGCGGCGAGCACACCTGAAGGCGCCCGCGAGGTTCGTGTCGATCACCGAGTCGAACTCGTCGTCGCTCATCCGCATGAGCAGCGTGTCCTTGGTGATGCCGGCGTTGGCGACGAGGACCTCGACGGGCCCGCCGAAGATCTGCTCCGCCTCGGTGAAGGCTGCGTCGACCGACGCCGTGTCGGTGACCTCGCAGCGGACGCCGCGCAGGCCCTCCGGGGGCTCGCCGGACCGGTGCGTGATGATGACGTTGTCGCCCGCCTCGGCGAACGCCTTGGCGATGGCGAGGCCGATGCCTCGGTTGCCACCCGTGACCAGCACGTTTCGCGGCTCGCTCGGTGCCACTTGGCTTCCTCCGTCCGTCCGGCGTGCGCCGGTGCTCGTCTGCTGTGTCGCTTGCTGACCCGAAACCTAACGGACTACCGAAGGGTAGACAGCACGGTGTCACCCTCTCGGCAGGCGGCCTAAGGTGGAGGCGTGGCAAGACCGAAGAACGATCCCGTGGTGCACACCGTCACCTCGGCGCCGACGGCGTCGACCGACGACCAGGACAAGCGGGTCAAGCGGTACCTCACGATGATGGGGATCCGGGTGGCGTGCTTCGGTCTCGTCTTCGTCACCTCGGGGTGGGTGCGGTGGGCCGCGATCATCGGCGCGGTCGCGATCCCCTACTTCGCGGTCGTCATCGCGAACGCCGTCAGGCCGGGTGAGGAAGGGCGTTTCGAGCACGTCACACCGGCCCCGGACGACACGAACCGCCTCGAGCAGTGAGCGAGGCCGGGCCTGTCGCGTCGGACCACGCCTGCAGCGCGAAAGGGTGCCGTGCGGTCGCCAGACATGCCGTCGTGTGGCGCAACCCGAAGCTCCACGCGGCCGACCGTCGCAAGGTGTGGCTCGCGTGCGACGACCACCGCCAGTCTCTGGCCGACTTCGTCGCGATGCGCGGCTTCCTCATCGAGGTCATCCCGGTCGAGCAGCTGACGGCAGCGGACGGCTGACGGCCGTACGCGCTCGGCGCCTGCTGGTGAACCTCAGGCGGTGCTCAGCCGCCGATCGCTGACATCGGCCGCTCCGGCTGCACGAACCCCGGGTCGCCGATGCCGTGGCCGCGCCGCTTGCGCCACATCTCGCCGCGGATGAGATCGAGCAGCTCGTCGTCGGTGGCGCCGTCGCGCATCGGGGTGCGCAGGTCGGTCTCGGTGTTCGAGAACAGGCAGTTGCGCACCTGTCCGTCGGCGGTGAGCCGGGTGCGGTCGCAGGCGGCACAGAACGCCGCGGTCACGCTGGCGATGATGCCGACGGTGCGTGGGCCTCCGTCGATGAGGAACCGCTCCGCCGGCGCGCTCCCTCGCTCGCTCTGCGGCAGGGGCGTGAGCTGCCAGCGCTCGGAGAGCCGGGCTCGGATCTCGTCGGCCGTGACCATGTCGCCGCGGTCCCATGCGTGCTGGGCGTCCAGGGGCATCTGCTCGATGAACCGCAGCTCGTAGCCGCGTTCGAGGCACCACGCGAGGACGTCGGCCACCGACTCGTCGTTGATGCCCCGCATGGCCACCGCGTTGACCTTGACCGGGGTGAGCCCGGCGTCGGCAGCCGCTTTGAGGCCCGCCTCGACGTCGTTGATGCGGTCGCGGCGGGTCAGCTGGGTGAAGGTCTCGGCATCGATGGTGTCGAGGCTGACGTTGACGCGGTCGAGCCCCGCGGCAGCCAGCCCGTGCGCCACCCGCTCTAGCCCGACGCCGTTGGTCGTCATCGCGATGCGGGGGCGCGGCTCGAGAGCGGCGATCCCGCTGACGAGCTCGACGAGCGACCGGCGCAGCAGCGGCTCGCCGCCCGTGAGGCGCACCTGGGTCACCCCGTCGCGCACGAACAGCCCGATGACCCGAAGCATCTCCTCGTCGGTGAGCATCTCTGCCTTGGGCATCCAGGGCAGGCCCTCGGCCGGCATGCAGTAGGTGCAGCGGAGGTTGCATCGGTCGGTCACCGACACGCGCAGGTCGCGGGCCACTCGGCCGAACTGGTCGACCAGCCCGGCCGGCCGAACCGTCGGATCGGGAAGGCGGGTCATGAGCACCACTCTAAGCCGGGGTACCGTCGATCCGTGCTTCGACTCTGGCTGACTCGGCGTTGGCTCGTGGGGACCCTCCTCGCGATCGCCTTCGCGGTGGCCTGCTTCTACCTCGGCCTGTGGCAGTGGCACCGGTACCTCGAGCAGCGCACGAAGGTCGACGCGATCGCGGCCAACTACCAGTCACGGCCCGTGCCGCTGTCCCAGGTGCCGCTGCAGGGCGGCCTCACGCCCGAGCAACAGTGGACGCGAGTGACCTTCACCGGCACGTATGCCGCTGGCTCGGACCTGCTCGTCCGCAACCGGACGCTCGACAGCACGGTCGGCTTCGAGGTCCTCACCCCGATGACGACCAGCGAGGGCCTCACGCTGCTGGTCGACCGTGGCTGGGTGCCCAACGGCGAGAACGCCGAGGCGACCCCGGGAACGGACTCGCCTCCGGTGGGGCCGGTCGAGGTCACCGGGTGGCTGCGGACCGGCGAGCCGAGCCTCGGTCGCGAGCTGCCCCGGCCACAGCTGGCGAGCATCAGCCTCGACGACGCGCGAGCCCAGCTCGGCTCGCTCTCGAATGTCGACGCGTATGTCGTGCTCGGCTCGCAACAGCCCGCAGCGCTCCGGGGCGACCACCCGGTCGTCGTGCTCCCGAAGCCCGAGGAGGACCTCGGCCCGCACCAGGCCTACGCGTTCCAGTGGTGGCTGTTCATGCCCGGTGGGCTGATCTTCGTGTTCTGGGCGATCCGTCACGAGCTCGCGACCCGCGAGGCCGAGCTGGAGGGTCCGGGCCCGCAGGCGGCTCCTTCACCGGCGAAGCCGGCCAAGCCGAAGAAGGTGCGGATCTGGGACGAGGAGGATGCCTGAGCAGCGCCGGGTGAGCCCGACGTGCACACGGTGACTCGGGCGCCCTCAGGCCACGGTCGAGGCGGCCTCGCCGACGTCGAACTGGGTCGCGTGCAGATCGGCATAGAGCCCACCCGCGGCCAGCAGCTCCGCGTGCCGGCCCGTCTGGACGACGCGGCCGTGGTCGAGCACGACGATGAGGTCGGCCTGGCGGATCGTCGACAGCCGGTGCGCGATGACGATCGAGGTGCGGCCCTCGAGGGCGGCGTCGAGGGCTCGCTGCACGGCGACCTCGGACTCCGAGTCCAGGTGTGCGGTGGCCTCGTCCAGGACGACGACGTCGGGGGCCTTGAGCAGCAGCCGGGCGATCGCGAGCCGCTGCTTCTCACCACCGGACAGACGATGGCCGCGGTCGCCGACGACCGTGTCCAGGCCCTCTGGGAGCTCGTCGATGAGGTCGCCGATCTGCGCGGCCCGTAGAACGGCGTCCAGCTCCTCGTCGGTCGCGTCGTGCCGTGCGTAGAGGAGGTTCGCCCGGATCGTGTCGTGGAACAGGTGCGCTTCCTGTGTCACTACGCCGACCCGGTCGCGAAGGGATGACATGGTCGCGTCGCGCAGGTCGACTCCCCCCACCTGCACCGTGCCGGACGTCGGGTCGTACAGGCGGGCCACCAGTGAGGTCAGCGTCGTCTTGCCGCCGCCGGAGGGTCCGACGAGTGCGACGAGCGACCCTGCGCGGGCGGTGAGCGAGACGTTGTGCAGGACCTCCCCGCTCCCCCGACGGTCACCCGAGGCGACCGACTCGAGCGAGGCCAGTGACACCTCGTCGGCCGACGGGTAGCCGAAGGACACGTGGTCGAGCTCGACGTCGAGGGGACCCGCGGGCAGGTCGACCGCTCCCGGCTTCTCCTTGACGAGCGGCTGGAGATCGAGGATCTCGAAGACACGCTCGAACGAGATGAGAGCGGTCATGACATCGACGCGGACGTTGGACAGCGAGGTGAGCGGCCCGTAGAGGCGCGCCAGCAGGGCCGCAAGGGCGAGCAGCGTGCCCACGGACAGCGTGCCGTTGACGGCCATGACGCCGCCGAAGCCGTAGACCATCGCCGTTGCCAGAGCCGCCACCAGGCCCAGGGCGACCATGAAGACCGCCCTGTTGATGGAGATCTCGACGCCGATGTCCCGGACCTTTCCGGCGCGCTCGGCGTACTCCGCCTCCTCGCGGGCCGGGGTGCCGAAGAGCTTGACGAGCAGCGCACCGGCGACGTTGAAGCGCTCGGCCATACGCGATCCCATGTCGGCGTTGAGCTGCATCTGCCGGTGCGCGAGTGTGGCCAGCCGACGGCCCATGAACCTGGCGGGGAACAGGAACAGCGGCACGAGCAGCAGCGACCCGATGGTCAGCTGCCACGACAGCGCGAGCATCGCGCCGACGACGAGGACCACGGTCACGATGTTGGACACGACGTTGGACAGCACCGAGGTGAACGCCTGCTGGGCGCCGATCACGTCGCTGTTGAGCCGGGTGACCAAGGATCCGGTCTGGGCTCGGGTGAAGAAGGCGATCGGCTGACGCAGCACATGAGCGAAGACCTCGGTGCGGAGATCGTTGATGAGGCCCTCACCGATCCGCGAGGAGTACCACCGCGAGACGATCGTCAGCACCGCGTCGAGGATCGCGATGGCTGCCACGAGCGCCGCCAGGCGGACGACCACCCCGGAGTCCTTCGGGATGACGCCGTCGTCGACGAGCCGCTTGAGCAGCAGCGGAACGGCCACGACCAGGGCCGAGTCGATGACCACGACCACCAGGAAGCCGATGATCGACCCGCGGTACGGAGCGGCATACGACAGGACCCGTCGCCGGGTGCCCGGCGCGAGTGTCTTCTCGGCGACCGACGAGTCTCGCGACATCGACCGCATCGCCATCCAGGGCTGCATCCCCAAAGCCAGGGCCTCCTTCCTCTCCTCCATCAAACTCCCCGGCACCGACAGCGATTCCCGCTCGGCGCGCCCGAGCCCGACCAGAGCCCGACCAGAGCCCGACCAGCCCCACCAGCCCGACCAGCTCAGCAGCTCGGCGGCTCGGATCGGGCAGGTCAGGTCATGCGGTCGGCTCGGACAGCAGCGACAGGAGCAGGCCGGTCTGGGCCTCACGCTCGGTCGCCAGCTGCTGCCCGCGGTCGGAGGTGACCGCTGACCGCAGGAGCGGCTTGAGCGCGCGCAGCGCGTGAGCCGGTGCGGAAAGGAGGGCGTCGACGAGCGCCCCGGTGGCGGCGACGAGGCCCTCGCGGCCCTCTGCCGGTGCGACGACGTTGACCAGACCCATCGCGAGGGCCTCGTCGGCTGCGACGAAGCGCCCAGTGGCACAGATCTCGAGCGCGCGGGCGTACCCGACGAGGTCGACCAGAGGCTTGGTGCCGCCAAGGTCAGGGACAAGACCGAGGCTCGTCTCGCGCATCGCGAACCGAGCGTCCGCGGTGGCCACCCGCAGGTCCGCGGCCAGGGCGAGCTGGAAGCCCGCGCCGATGGCATATCCCTGGACGGCAGCAACCACGACGGCAGGGCACTCGCCCCAGGCGGTGAAGCCGTCCTGGTATGCCGCGATGCCCCGCTGGATGCCGCTCGGACCGCCCTGGGCCAGCTCGGCCAGGCTCTGCTCGCCCGGCACTCCGGCCGGGGTGAACATGGCAGTGTCGATCCCCGCGGAGAAGGCCGGACCCGCGCCGCTCAGCACGACAACGCGCACCTCGTCGGGCACCGCCCGCGCCTCCTGCGCCAGGGCGGTCCAGAGCGACGGCGTCTGCGCGTTGCGGCGCGCAGCGTTGTCCAAGGTGATGGTGCGGACCGGGCCGTCGGTCTCGACCCGAAGGTGCGGATGCGTCATGCCTCGCAGGCTACCGACGCCCGCCTCAGGCAGCCGCGGCGGTGCGGCGCGGGGCGATGACCCGCAGGACTCCCCAGCCGGTCACCGACGCGGGCTGCACGGTCTCCACCCGGATGACGCGCGTGCAGTCCAGGCACGACCATGCGGAGGTCGGGTCCGGGAACGGCGTCAGGTCGTCACCCGCGCAGTACGGGCAGGTGAGGTGGTCGAGCGGCATGGTGACCAGAGTGCCGACCGTGCCCGCCAAATACAATAACCGTCCATCATGTGATCCATCACAACCACTTATGAATCAGGCGAGTGCGATGAGGTCCTTGTAGTCGGGCCCCCAGAGATCCTCCACGCCATCAGGCAGGAGCAGGATCCGCTCCGGCTCCAGGGCGTCGACGGCGCCCTCGTCGTGCGTCACAAGGACCACCGCGCCTTCGTACGTCGACAGCGCGCCGAGGATCTCGGCCCGCGACGCCGGGTCGAGGTTGTTCGTGGGCTCGTCGAGGAGCAGCACGTTGGCCGAGCTGACCACGAGCATCGCCAGCGACAGGCGGGTCTTCTCGCCCCCCGACAGCACGGCTGCAGGCTTGTCGACGTCGTCTCCCGAGAAGAGGAACGAACCCAGCACCTTGCGGACGTCGGTCTCACCGAGGTCGGGCGCCGCCGACTTCATGTTCGCGAGCACGCTGCGGTCGACGTCGAGGTTCTCGTGCTCCTGTGCGTAGTAGCCGAGCTTGAGGCCGTGCCCCGGCTCGACCTCGCCGGTATCCGGCTCGTCGACACCGGCCAGCATTCGCAGCAGCGTGGTCTTGCCTGCGCCGTTCAGCCCGAGCACGACGACCTTGCTGCCCCGGTCGATCGCGAGGTCCACGTCCGTGAAGACCTCGAGCGAGCCGTACGACCGCGAGAGCCCCGAGGCACGCAGCGGGGTCTTTCCGCACGGCGCCGGCTTGGGAAACCGCAGCCGGGCGACCCTGTCCTGGACTCGCTCGCCCTCCACCTCCGCCATCAGGCGCTCGGCGCGGCGGGCCATGTTCTGCGCGGCGGTCGCCTTGGTGGCCTTCGCGCGCATCTTGTCGGCCTGTGCAAGCAGCGCGCTCGCCTTCTTCTGAGCGTTGGCGAACTCGCGCTTGCGGCGGCGCTCGTCGGTCTCGCGCTGCTGGATGTACGTCTTCCAGCCCATGTTGTAGACATCAAGGGCGGAGCGGTTGGCGTCGAGGTGGTAGACCTTGTTGACCACCTCGTCGAGCAGAGCGACGTCGTGGCTGATGACGATGAGACCGCCCTTGTAGGCGCGCAGGTAGTCGCGCAGCCACCCGATCGAGTCGGCGTCGAGGTGGTTCGTCGGCTCATCCAGCAGCAGGGTCTCGTTGCCGGAGAAGAGGATTCGCGAAAGCTCGACCCGGCGTCGCTGACCACCCGACAGCGTTCGCAGCGGCTGGTTGAGGACGCGCTCCTCGAGTCCGAGGGCACTGGCGATCGCTGCCGCCTCCGACTCGGCGGCATACCCGCCCTGGGTCTCGAACTCGACCTCGAGGCGGGCGTACTTGCGCATGGCCTTCTCGCGGACCTTGTCGTCCTCGCTCGCCATCCGGGCTTCGGCCTCAGCGCGCTGGCGGACGATCACATCGAGGCCGCGCGCCGACAGGATGCGGTCGCGGGCCAGCACCTCGAGATCACCGGTGCGCGGGTCCTGCGGCAGGTAGCCCACCGCCCCGGTGCGGGTGACCGTGCCGGCTGCCGCCTGCCCCTCACCCGCGAGCACCTTCGTCAGGGTCGTCTTGCCGGCGCCGTTGCGGCCGACGAGCCCGATCCGGTCGCCGGAGTCGATGCGGAAGCTCGCATCCTCGAGGAGCAGGCGAGCCCCAGCGCGCAGCTCGATCCCGGTGGCGACGATCACGGCATACCTCTCTCAAGTGCCGGACTCCGTCCCGGCCGGACAACCCCTCTATTCTGCCAGCGCTGACTGCGTGGTCTCGACGCGTTATCCGGCGGCCGGGAGGACACCCTGCTTCGGCTCGCGCGCAGCGAGCACGATGCCGGCGCCGGCGAGCGAGATGGCGGCAGTCACGATCGCCGCGACGTTCCACCCTGCGATGAGCCCCGCTGCCGGCGGCATCGACGCGTGCGCGGCCACGACTACCGACACGACCGTCACGCCGACTGCGGAGCCGACGTAGCGAGCGGTGTTGTTGGCGCCGCTGCCCATGCCCCCGCGCTCCGCCGGCACGCTGGCGACGGCTTCGCGGCCCAGGGCGGCATTGAGGAGCCCACTGGCCACCCCGGCCACGACCAGGCCCGGCAGCAGTCGCGGCCAGGTCGTGGCAGGAGTGAGCCCGAAGAGCAGGAGCTGCCCGGCGGCGACGCCGACGAGCCCGACGGCAAGCCGCGCCCGTCCCGTCACGTTCGCCGGGAGCCGACGCGCCAGCAGCGCCATCACGACGCTGGACCCTGACCAGGTGAGGAAGAGCAGGGCCGCCTCGGTGGCAGGCAGCCGGAAGGCCAGACCCAGGAAGGCCGGCATGAAGGACAGCAGGCCGATGATGCCCGCGCCGGTCGCGAACGCGCCGGCCGTGGCTGCGACGAACCGTGGGCTGCGGAACAGCGACAGGTCGATCATGGCCGACCCACTCGTCCGCTCGACGAGCAGGAACCCGAGACCTGCGGCCACGGCCCCGGCGAGCAGGACCACGACCGACGGGCTCGCCCAGCCCTGCCGACCCTCGACGAGGGCAGCCAGGAAGGTGGTCATCGACGCGGCAAGGAGTAGGGCACCCGGGACGTCGAGCCCGCGCGGCGTCGCCGACCGGACCTCGACGAGGCGCAGTCGACCCCACGCCGCGAGCCCGAGGCTGGCGACGGCGACGACCCAGAATGCGTCGCGCCACGCCGCCCACTGCTCGAGGTACGACGAGAGCAGCGGCCCCAGAGCGATGCCGGCGCCCACGCTGGCTCCCCACACGCCGCTCGCGGCGGCGCGTTCGTGGCCGGCACGGAACCAGTGGGCGACCAGCCCGAGGCTGGCGGCGACCACGGCAGCGGCACCGATGCCCTGCGCCACGCGGGCGAGCACGAGGACCACGGTCGTCGGTGCCAGAGCACCGGCCACCGATGCCGCCGCGAGGAGCACGAGCCCGCCGGTCAGGACCCTACGGCGGCCGCGGTCGTCGGCGAGCGTGCCCGCAGTGAGCAGGGCCGCCCCCAGCCCGATCCCCATCGAGCTGAGGATCCATGTGCGTCCGGAGATGTCCGCGCCGAGGTCGAGGCTGACCGCGTTGAGGGTCGCGATGGGGGACGTGAACGCGACCAGCGCGAGCATCGTGCCGAGAGCGGCGAGGGCGAGTGCCCGACGCGGCTCTCCGGGCGTGACGGGCCCGGGTTCCGACCCGGGCTCCGACCCGGGTGCGGTCCCCGACGCGGGATCACCGGCCATGGCTACCTCCGCATTATCGAGCCCGGCGGCGGGCCGCTTCGCGCTGCGGGTGGTCGTCCGGGGTGGCGTGTTCACGGTGCACTCCTCAGGTATGCCGTCCCGCCTGCGCGGCGGATTAGTACGGTCAACAGACCATCGCCTACGATGTATTCCATGGCTCTCGGCACCGACTACCTCGGCCAGGACTGCTCGCTGGCCCGCGCCCTCGAGATCGTCGGCGAGCGGTGGACGCTGCTGATCGTCAGGGACGCCATGTTCGGGATCCGTCGCTTCACCGACTTCGCGCGCCGCCTGGACATCTCCAAAGCCGTTCTCACCCAACGCCTTTCAGCACTCGTCGAGGCTGGCGTGATGGAGCGCGTCGCGCATGGCGGACGGGACGAGTACGTCCTGACCGACGCTGGACAGGCACTCTGGCCGGCGATGTATGCCCTCCTCCAGTGGGGGGATGCTCAGACCTCCACCCACGGGCCGCGCCGCCTCTTCCGCCACGTCCCGTGCGGCACTGACCTAGATTTCGCCGGCCGCTGCCCGACCTGCGACACCCTGCCGCCACCGGCCGACCTCGAGACCCTCCCCGGTCCAGGAGCGTCGACGGCTCCGCCACGCTCGGAGATCTCGGCCGCCCTCCGGAAGCCGCACCGGCTGCTCGCCCCGATCCGCGTCTGAGGCAGCACCCCAGACCCTTGCCAACGGACGACCCCCGGCGTCGTTTCGAGCCCGACCACGCCCCTCGGGTAGCGTGAGCGACCGTGAACGCGCGCATCACCGTTCGTGACATCTCCGCCGAGGAGCATCTCCTGTGGCTGCAGAAGCAGCCGTCGGCGAGCTTCCTGCAGACCCCGGCATGGGGTGAGGTGAAGCAGGACTGGCGGCACGGCTCGGTGGGCTGGTTCGAGGACGGCACCATGGTCGGGGCCGCACTCGTGCTCTACCGCTCGCTGCCGCGCGTCGGGCGCTCCCTGGCCTACGTCCCCGAGGGACCGTCCATCGACTGGTCCTCCCCGCGCCTGGTCGAGCTGCTCCGAGCGCTCCGCGACCACCTCAAGCGGAAGAAGGCGTTCGCGCTCCGGATCGGGCCGCCGGTGGCCACCCACCGCTGGCACACCGCGACGATCAAGGAAGCGATCGCCGACCCCGCTGTCCGTCGCTACGACGAGGCCGCGCCGGACGTCACCGAGCCGGTCGGCACGGCCGTCGTCGACACGCTTCGGCGGCTTGGCTTCCGGCACCTCTCGGCCGACGACGGCTTTGCCGCCGGGCAGCCGGAGTACGTCTTCCAGGTGCCCCTGGCCGGGCGCACCGAGGCAGACCTCCTCGCCGGGATGAACCAGCTCTGGCGCCGGAACATCAAGAAGACCGAGAAGAACGGCGTGCACGTGCGCGTCGGTGACGCGTCGGACCTCCCGGCGTTCCACCGCTGCTACGCCGAGACCGCCGAGCGTGACCGGTTCACCCCGCGCGGGCTCGCATACTTCGAGCACATGTATGCCGTCATGTCGGCCGAGGACCCCGAGCGGATCCGCGTCTACCTGGCCGAGCACGACGGGGACGTGCTCGCAGCGACGATCTGGATCAGGGTCGGCGAGCACGCGTGGTACTCCTACGGCGCGTCCACCGCCGCCAAGCGCGAGCTGCAGGGCTCGACGGCGATCCAGTGGCGCATGCTGCGCGACTCGCTCGCGGCCGGAGCGACGGTCTATGACCTGCGCGGCATCACCAACACCGTCGCCGAGGACAACCCGCACATCGGGCTGATCCGGTTCAAGGTCGGCACTGGCGGCGAGGCCGTGCGGCTCGCGGGTGAGTGGGACCTGCCCCTGAACCCTCTGCTGTACAAGGCATTCGACCTCTACATGAAGCGGCGGTGATCAGACGTGTCATTCGTGCTGCACGTCGACGGGGAGCGCTGGCGCGCGGCCCACGACCGGTTCGTCGCGGACCGCCCAGGGCTCGTGCCGGTCGTCAAGGGCAACGGCTACGGCTTCGGCCGTGGCCTCCTCTGCGCCGAGTCCGGCCGCCTCGGCGTCGAGCTCATCGCGATCGGGACCTACGCGGAGCTGCCGGAGGCGCTCGCGACGTTCGGCCGCGACGTCCTCGTCATGGAGCCGTACCGCCGCGCGATCCACGCCGACCTTGCCGACCTCGCCAACCGGCGCGTGGTCCACACCGTGACGACGAGCGACGACGTCACGGACCTGCGCGCGGCGAACCCCGACGCACGGGTCATGGTCGAAGGGCTCACCTCGATGAACCGCTTCGGTGCCCCCGCCCCCGACGTCGCAGGTCTGGCAGCGGACGCGGACGCCGTCGGCGTGACGCTGCACCTCCCGCTCGGCTCCGGGCACGTCGAGGAGATCGGCCGCTTCGTTGCCGCGGTGCCGAACGTCCGCGACTGGTACGTCTCGCACGTCACACGCGACGAGCTGGCGACCCTGGCGAACCGCTTCCCGGACAACGAGTTCCGCCCCCGCGTCGGCACCGACCTCTGGTACGCCGACCCGGCCTCCTACGAGGTCCGCGCCCACGTCCTGGACGTCCGTCCGGTCGAACGCGGCGCCCACGCCGGATACCGCCAGCGGCCGGTCCCCGCCGGACATCTTGTCGTCGTCAGCGGGGGGACCTCGCACGGGGTCGCGATGGAGAGCCCGTCCTCGGCGGCGACCGTCCGCACCCGCGCCATCGCGGTCGCGGAAGGTGCGCTCGAGGCGGTCCACCGGGTGCGGTCGCCGTTCACGATCGCCGGGACGATGCCACGCTTCGTCGAGCCGCCCCACATGCAGTGCAGCCTGCTGGCCCTTCCGGCCGGCCTTGCTCCCCCGCGGGTCGGTGAGGAGGTCGCCGTGCGGATGCGGCTGACCACGACGACGCCTGACGCCGTCGTCGTCCACTGACGCTGCCCGCCAGCCAGAGGCAGTTGGCTAGGGTGAAGCCAACGGATCAGTCGGCCGAAGCCCACGAGGAGCCCGCATGACCTTCAACGACAACGCGCAGCTCGACACCTCGCAGGTGGAGAGCGGCCGCGGCGGTGGCGGTGGTGGCTTCGGCGGTGGGGGCGGCGGTTTCCCTGGCGGCATCCAGGTCGGCGGTGGCATAGGCGGGCTGATCATGCTCGTCCTGGTGCTCATCTTCGGCGGAAAGGCGCTGCTCGGCGGGGGCGGCATCGGCGACTCCGCCGACACCGGGGCCGGCGGGCTGCCCTCGCAGCAGCTCCAGCCCGCGCAGGTCGCTGCGGGCGGCCAGGTCGACCAGAGCGAGTTCTCCCAGTGCAAGACCGGCGCGGACGCCAACCGCAACGACGTCTGCCTCATCATCGCCACGGTCAACAGCGTGCAGGACTACTGGGCGGACACCTTGCCGAAGTACCAGGTCAACTACGAGCCGGCGAAGACCGTGATCTACCAGGGGCAGACGCCGTCGGGCTGCGGGACGGCCAACGCGCAGGTCGGCCCGTTCTACTGCCCGCTCGACAGGAAGGTGTACATCGACGCGAGCTTCTTCGAGGAGCTCCAGAGCAAGTTCGGCGCCAACGGCGGGCAGCTGGCCAAGGAGTACGTCGTCGCGCACGAGTACGGCCACCACATCCAGGATCTCCTCGGCCTGCTCAACCGCGCACAGCAGGACCCCCAGGGCCCCAACTCCGGCTCCGTGCGCACCGAGCTCATGGCCGACTGCCTCGCGGGCACGTGGGTCAAGCACGCCACCGAGACCACCGATGCGAGCGGCACGCCCCTGCTCAAGCCGATCACCGAGGAGGACATCCAGTCCGCGCTCAGCGCGGCGGCCGCCGTCGGAGACGACCGCATCCAGGAGAAGATGCAGGGCAGGGTCACCCCGGAGACGTGGACCCACGGGTCGGCCAAGGCGCGGATGGACTGGTTCACGCAGGGCTACCGGACCGGCGACATCAACCAGTGCAACACCTTCGGCGTCAGCACCGTGAGCTGAGACCGGGACGTCAGCGCAGGGGCTCGGTCAGCTCGACCCGGATGGCCCTCCCCCGCCGCAATGCCGCCTCGAGCACGTCTCGTCGCGGGTCGGGCAGGTCGTAGAGCTCGCGCACCGGGAGCCCCTTCAGCGCCCGCAGCGCCGACGCTGCGAGCACCTCGCGCACCAGTGCACGGTCGCCGCCGACGACGAGCCCTGCAGGTATGCCGTCCGCCCCCTCGGGTGGTGACTCGTCGTCCCGCAGCAGCACCCGCTTCGTGTGCCCGACGACGGCATGGACGAGCTCGTCGGCCTGCTTGTCGCGACGCCGGGCGAACCGCTGCTGCGACCAGCCTCCGGCCGCGGTCCGCGACTGCACGTGGCGGCTCCCGACCTTCGACTCGGTGAACCGGCCTGCACGAGCCAGCCCCACGGCATACCCGCCGCGGCGGACGAGGACGACCCCGAGGGGGTCGTGACTGAACGGGCGCGCCACCACGGTCGCACCGTCGGCCGCCCGCGCTGACACGACGACGCCGTCGGGAGAGGTCTCCTCGACGGCGTCGTACGCTCCATGACGCTCGGCGAAGCCGGCCATCCACCGGTCGTACCGCTCCGGGTCGACCTCGATGACCCGCGTCGTCACGTCAGAGGTTGAAGCCCAGGGCGCGCAGCTGGTCGCGGCCGTCCTCGGTGATCTTGTCGGGACCCCACGGCGGCATCCAGACCCAGTTGATCCGGTGCGACACCACGAGGCCCTCGAGGGCCTGTGCGGCCTGGTCCTCGATCACGTCCGTCAGCGGGCAGGCCGCGGACGTCAGCGTCATGTCGATGACCGCATGCGACTGCGAGTCGACGGTGATGCCGTAGACCAGGCCGAGGTCGACGACGTTGATGCCCAGCTCGGGGTCGACCACGTCACGCAGCGCCTCCTCGACGTCCGCGACGTTGGTCGGAGTGGTGGCCTGGCTGGTCTCGCTCATGACGAAACTCCTTGCGGTGAAACGGAACTCGTGGTGGTGATATCGACGCCGGCCCGGGCCAGGGCGTCGGTGAAGGCCGCCCAGCCGAGCAGGGCGCACTTGACTCGTGCGGGGTACTTCGCGACGCCGGCGAAGGCGACGCCGTCGCCGATGGTGTCCTCGTCACCGGCGATCGCGCCCTTGGAGGTGAGCATCGCGCGCATCGCCTCGTAGGTGGCGAGGGCCTCGTGGACCGGGTGTCCGATCACCTCGTCGGCGAGCACCGAGGACGACGCGACCGAGATGGAGCAGCCTTGGGCGTGGTAGGACACGTCGCTGACGACGGCGTCTGGACCAGTCCCGCTGACGTCGACGCGCATGGTCACCTCGTCGCCGCACGTCGGGTTGATGTGGTGCACCTCGGCGTCGAACGGCTCTCGGAGGCCGGCGTGGTGCGGCCGCTTGGAGTGCTCGAGGATGAGCTCCTGGTAGAGGTCCATGTCAGCTTGCCTCCCTGGCGGGCTCGCCGCGCAGTGCCCGTGCGTCGTGTGCCGGCTCCAGGCCTACGTCGGGGTCGAGGTCTGCCACGTCGACGCCGAAGATCGCCGGCACTTTGTCGAGCGCTGCGAGCAGGGCGTCGATGTCGGAGTCGGTGTTGTGGACCGCGACCGACGCTCGGGTCGTCGCGGTCGCGCCGAGGGCGCGATGCAGAGGCCACGCACAGTGATGGCCGACGCGGACGGCAACCCCCTGGTCGTCAAGAACCTGGCCCACGTCGTGGGCGTGCACGCCGTCCACGACGAAGGCGACGGCACCGCCCCGCGGGACGCCGACCGGTGGGCCGACGACGCGGACCCAGGGCCGCTCCGCCAGACCGCGCTGCAGCCGCTCCACGAGGCGGGCTTCATGGGCATTGATCCGGTCGATGCCGATCGACTCGACCCACCGGACAGCGGCCGCGAGGCCGACCGCCTGGGCGGCGTTCGGCACCCCGGCCTCGAACTTCTGGGGAGCCGGCGCGTAGGTGGAGCGCTCCATGGTCACGAGCTCGATCATCGAGCCGCCGGTGAGGAACGGGGGCATGACGTCGAGCAGCTCGGCGCGTCCCCACAGCACTCCGACCCCCATCGGGCCGTACATCTTGTGCCCGCTGAAGGCGATGAAGTCGGCGCCGAGGCGCGCCACGTCGACCGCCAGGTGCGGGACCGACTGACACGCGTCGACGACCGCGAGCGCCCCCACGGCGTGCGCTCGCGCGGCGAGGTCGGTCACGGGGTTGACCGTGCCGAGCACGTTGGACACGTGGGTGAACGCGAAGACCTTGGTGCGCGCCGTCAGCAGCTCGTCCAGGTCCGTGAGGTCGAGCGACCCGTCGGCGGCCAGCGGCACCCAGCGCAGGGTGGCACCCGTGCGGCGCGCGAGCTCCTGCCACGGGACGAGGTTGGCGTGGTGCTCCATCTCGGTGACGAGGATCTCGTCTCCTGGCCCGAGCACGAACCGGGCGTCCTTGGGCCCGCTCGTCGGCGCCGCGTTGGAGAACGCGTAGGCGACGAGGTTGAGAGCCTCGGTGGCGTTCTTGGTGAAGACCACCTCGTCGGCCGGAGCGCCGATGAATGCCGCGATGGTTGCTCGTGCCGACTCGAAGTCGTCGGTGGCCTCCTCCGCGAGCTGGTGTGCGCCACGGTGCACGGCTGCGTTGTGGTGCTCGTAGAAGGCGCGCTCGGCGTCGAGGACCTGCCTCGGCTTGTGCGAGGTCGCACCCGAGTCGAGGTAGACAAGGGGCCGGCCGTCGCGCACGGTGCGCGCCAGGATCGGGAAGTCGCCGCGGATCGCGGCAAGCTCCCCGTCCGTGAGCGGCAGGTCACCCGACATCCGGCTCAGGCCTCCGTCGTCACCGTCGCGCCGGTGGTGGCGTACCGGTCGTAGCCCTCGTCCTCGAGACGGTCCGCGAGCTCAGGGCCGCCCTCCTCGACGATGCGACCGTCGACGAAGACGTGCACGAAGTCGGGCTTGATGTAGCGCAGGATCCGCGTGTAGTGCGTGATGAGCAGGACGCCGACGTTGCTGGCGTCCTTCGCGCGGTTGACACCCTCGGAGACGACCTTGAGGGCGTCGACGTCGAGGCCGGAGTCGGTCTCGTCGAGGATCGCCATCTTGGGCTTGAGCAGCTCCATCTGGAGGATCTCGTGGCGCTTCTTCTCGCCACCGGAGAAACCCTCGTTGACGTTACGGTCGGCGAACACCGGGTCCATGCGGAGGTTGGTCATGGCCTCCTTGACGTCCTTGACCCACGTACGCAGCTTGGGGGCCTCGCCGTCGATGGCAGTCTTGGCCGTGCGCAGGAAGTTGCTCACGGTGACTCCGGGCACCTCGACGGGGTACTGCATCGCGAGGAAGAGTCCGGCCCGAGCACGCTCGTCGACCTTCATCGCGAGGACATCCTGGCCGTCGAGCGCGACGGTGCCGCCCGTGACGGTGTACTTGGGGTGGCCGGCGATGCTGTACGCGAGCGTCGACTTGCCGGAGCCGTTCGGCCCCATCAGCGCGTGCGTCTCCCCCGACCTCACGGTGAGGTCGACCCCGCGCAGGATCTCCTTGGGGCCGTCCTCGGTCTCGACCGAGACCGTCAGTCCCTTGATCTCGAGCGTGCTCATGGGTCAGTTCTCCTTGGTGGTGCTGGTCGGGGTGGTGCTGGTCGGGGTGGTGCTGGGGGTGCTCTGGGAGGCGGCATACGCGGTCGTGGCGAGCTCCTCCTCGATCGAGGCGGTGATCTCGTCACGCAGGTCGGCGACCGGGATGTCGCGGATGATGTCGGCGAAGAACCCGCGGACGACGAGCCGCTTCGCCTCGTCCTCGGGGATGCCGCGCGCCTGTAGGTAGAACAGCTGCAGGTCGTCGAACCGGCCCGTGGCCGAGGCATGCCCGGCGCCCACGATCTCACCCGTCTCGATCTCGAGGTTGGGGACCGAGTCGGCGCGGGCGCCGTCGGTGAGGATGAGGTTGCGGTTGAGCTCGTAGGTGTCGGTGCCCTCGGCCTCGGCCCGGATCAGCGCGTCGCCGACCCATACGGTGCGTGCGGTGGCGCCCTGCAGGGCGCCCTTGTACGTCACGTGGCTCTTGCAGTGCGCAGTGTTGTGGTCGACGAACGAGCGGTGCTCGAGGTGCTGGCCCGCGTCGGCGAAGTAGACGCCGAGCAGGGTCGCGTCGCCGCCGGGGCCGGCGTAGCGGACGTTGCTGTTGAGACGCACGACCTCACCGCCGAGGGAGACCGAGATATGCCGGTAGGTCGCGTCGCGGCCGACCACGGCATCATGCTGTGCCAGGTGCAGAGCGTCGTCGGCCCAGCGCTGGATCGACACCACGGTGACGTCCGCACCGTCGCCGACGACGACCGACACGAGCTCGGACAGCTGCGCCGAACCGGTGTGCTCCAGCACGATCGTGGCGCGCGCGAACGCACCGACCGTGATGACGTCGTGGCCGAAGACCGTCTGACCTTCGCCGGCCAGACGCAGCCGGACCGGCTCCGCCAGCTCGAGCTCCGCCGGGATGTCGAGGTGTCCGACTGCAGGTGTCCGGGCGGCGGCAAGCACCGCGGCGCGGTCGCCGGGGGCCGGCGCACCGAGCTCGCGAGCTGCCGCGAGGTCGATCTCGGTGAAGGTGACCCCGTCGGGCAGCGCGGCAGACCTGCCGAGCCGGGCACCGGTCGCCTCGTCGGCGAGCAGGCGGGCGAGCTTCTTCACCGGAGTGAAGCGCCACTCCTCCTCGCGGCCCGTCGGCACCGGGAACGCCGCGACGTCGAACGACGTCGGGCGCTCGGCCCGGGACTGGGACGGCACGAAGCCCGTCGCCGACGCGGACTGGGGATCGGTGTGGGACCGGTTCGCGGTGTCCACAAGCGTGTCGGCAACTAACATCAGCCGACGGCTCCTTCCATCTGGAGTTCGATGAGGCGGTTGAGCTCGAGGGCGTACTCCATCGGCAGCTCACGCGCGATCGGCTCGATGAAGCCGCGCACGATCATCGCCATGGCCTCGTCCTCGGCCATGCCGCGGGACATGAGGTAGAACAGCTGGTCCTCGGACACCTTCGAGACGGTCGCTTCGTGCCCCATCGACACGTCGTCCTCGCGGATGTCGACGTAGGGGTACGTGTCCGACCGGCTGATGGTGTCGACGAGCAGGGCGTCGCAGCGAACGGTCGAGGCCGAGTGCGAGGCGCCCTCGAGCACCTGCACGAGGCCGCGGTACGACGCGCGCCCACCACCGCGCGCGACGGACTTGCTGATGATCGAGCTCTTCGTGTTCGGGGCAGCGTGGACCATCTTGGAGCCGGTGTCCTGGTGCTGGCCCTCGCCGGCGAAGGCGATCGACAGGGTCTCGCCCTTGGCGTGCTCGCCGAGCAGGAAGACCGCGGGGTACTTCATCGTCACCTTGGAGCCGATGTTGCCATCGATCCACTCCATCGTGGCGCCCTCCTCGCAGGTGGCGCGCTTGGTGACGAGGTTGTAGACGTTGTTCGACCAGTTCTGGATGGTCGTGTAACGCACCCGGGCGTTCTTCTTGACGATGATCTCGACGACGGCCGAGTGCAGCGAGTCGGACTTGTAGATCGGCGCGGTGCAGCCCTCGACGTAGTGCACGTACGAGCCCTCGTCGGCGATGATCAGCGTCCGCTCGAACTGGCCCATGTTCTCGGTGTTGATCCGGAAGTAGGCCTGCAGCGGGATGTCGACGTGCACACCCGGCGGGACGTAGATGAACGAGCCACCCGACCAGACGGCCGTGTTGAGCGCCGCGAACTTGTTGTCACCGGCCGGGATCACCGTCGCGAAGTGCTCGCGGAAGATGTCCTCGTGCTGCTTGAGCGCCGTGTCGGTGTCGAGGAAGATGACGCCCTGCGCCTCGAGGTCCTCGCGGATCTGGTGGTAGACCACCTCGGACTCGTACTGCGCGGCCACACCCGCAACGAGGCGCTGCTTCTCCGCCTCCGGGATGCCGAGCCGGTCGTAGGTGTTCTTGATGTCCTCGGGGAGCTCGTCCCAGGTCGCCGCCTGCTTCTCGGTCGACTTCACGAAGTACTTGATGTTCTGGAAGTCGATGCCGGTCAGGTCCGAGCCCCACGACGGCATCGGCTTCTTCGAGAAGAGTGACAGGCCCTTGAGCCGGAGCTTGGTCATCCACTCCGGCTCGCTCTTGCGGCCCGAGATGTCGCGCACGACATCCTCGTTGAGCCCACGGCGCGCGGAAGCGCCGGCCACGTCGCTGTCGGCCCAGCCGTACTCGTAACGGCCGATGTCCTTCAGGCCCGGGTTGAGCTCTTCGATGTGGGTGGTCATGAGGAACCTTCCTTGACGTGCGTGAGGCTGTCGTTCCGGGTGAGCTGTTGCGTGGTCTGTGCTGTGCTCTGTGGTGCGGTCAGTGCTGTGGTCTCGATGGTCGCCGGTTGCCTGGCGGTCCCGGGGGCGTCAACACCGGAGGTCGGCGTGGTCTTCCGAGCGAGTCCGCCGGTCGGGACGAAGGTCGTGCACACGTGGTGCCCACCGGCCAGGGTGGCGAGCCGCTGCACGTGGACCCCGAGCAGGCGGGAGAACGCCTCGGTCTCTGCCTCGCAGAACGCCGGGAACTCCTCCGCGACGTGCTGCACAGGACAGTGGCCCTGGCAGAGCTGGACCCCGGTGAGCGCACCGCTGCCGACGGGTCGAGCGGTGGCAGCGAAGCCGTCCTCGCTCAGGGCCTCGACGAGGACGTCAGCCCGGGCGGAGGTGTCCTCGCCCGCGACCTCCAGCCGAGCGGCATACTTCTTCTCGAGCTCGCCGACCCGGCCGCGCGCGAAGTCGCGGACCGCAGCCGGTCCGGCATGGTCCGAGAGGTAGCGCAGGACCTCGACGGCGAGCGAGTCGTAGTCAGCCTCGAGGGCCCGGTGGCCCGCCTCGGAGATGACGTAGGCGCGCGCTGGGCGTCCACGGCCGCGCCGGACACCGGCGGGCTCGTGCGGCTCGACCGCACCCTGCTCGACGAGAGCGTCGAGGTGACGTCGGACGGCCGCGGGGGTCAGGTCGAGGTGGCGCCCCAGCTCGGCGGCCGTGATGGGCCCGTCGACGGAGACCATGTGCAGGACTCGGGAGCGCGTGCGTGACTCGAGCGGCGAGACGTGCTCGCCGTCCTTCGTGTCACGCGGAGCGTGCTCACCGATAAACACAACACCATTGTGACGTAATTGGCCGGGGGACTTCCAGTTAGGCTCGCCTAACCGGCCGAGCGACCCGTCCGGCCGTTCCCGTCGGGGTCGTCCGCGCCGCCCAACGGGCCCGCCGCGAGCTCCGGCCCGGTGAGCTCCGCATCGGTCTCGTCCACCTCATCGGCCTCGTCAGCCTCATCCGCCTCATCGGGCTCTGGAGGCATGATCACCGAGGGCAGCTTGCGCCGAGGAGGCGCGACGGCATTCGGCCCGAACCAGCGGCGCCGCAGGGGCGCGGTGAGCCAGCCGAGCGGGCACGTCAGCACGTAGCCGTACGCGACGATCATCCCCGTCGGCCCGGGGTAGAGGACCAGACCGAGGACGAGCAGGACCGCGAGCGGGATCGAGATCCGCAGGTGACGCGGCGACAGCAGGTCGCGGAAGGACCGGAAGCGGAACGACGAGGCCATGAGCGCGGCAGGCAGGACCCCGGCCGCAACCGGCAGCAGCGGCGCCCAGTCGTAGAGCGGGTCACCGATCGCCATGACGGTCGAGATGACGACCCCGGCCGCGCCAGGACTGGCCAGCCCGACGAAGTAGCGCTTGTCGGCCAGCGGGTCGATGGTCACGTTGAAGCGCGCCAGCCGGTAGGCCGCGCAAGCCAGCCAGAACATCGCGCCCACCCATGCCCACGCGGGGTGCGCGGGGAAGGCCCACGTGTACACCAGCACCGCAGGGGCGATCCCGAACGAGATGAGGTCGGCCAGCGAGTCGAACTGCAGCCCGAACGGGGTGATCGCCCCGACCGCGCGGGCCACCGCACCGTCGGCGATGTCGAGGACGATGGAGATGCCGATGAGCACCGCCGCGACCCGGAACTCCCCTTGGAAGGACAGCAGCACCGACGAGAAGCCGCAGAGCATGTTGCCGAGGGTGAACAGGCTCGGCAGCACCGCACGGGCCCGAACCTTCGGGTTCAGCCGGCTCCACGGGACGACGCGCGCGCCGGTCTGCGAGACGAGGCGGATCCCGCGGCTCACCCGCTGGCGGGCCCGGGGCAGAGGCCGTGACGACCGGTCGGTGCCGGGGTCGTCACTCATGAGGCGTCGCTCGACAGCACGGCCGGGAACCGGCCCAGCACGGTCTCGCCACCGACGGCCCGCTTGCCCTTGGAGACCTCGAGGACGACCTCTGGTGGCAGGAACACGTCCATGCGCGAACCGAACTTCATCAGGCCGATCCGCTCCCCGGTCGCGACCTCGTCGCCGGCCCGAACCCGCGTGACGATGCGCCGTGCGAGCTGCCCGACCAGCTGCCGGTAGACGACGCGGCGGGTGCGCCCACCGACGACCCGCTCGACGACGATCTCGCTTCGCTCGTTCTTGGTGGCGCTCTCGGCGCGGTACGCCGCGAGGAACCGCCCGGGCGTGTGGGTGACGTCGACGATGCGCCCGCCGTAGGGAGAGCGGTTCATGTGCACGTCGAGCAGCGACAGGAAGATGCTCACCTGCTGCCACTGCCCGTCCGGCGCCACGCCGGGCTGCGGCTCGCCGACATGCATGACGATGCCGTCCGCTGGGGCGAGCACGACGTCTGGGTCGGTCACGGGCGTCGTGTCCGGCGTGCGGTCGGGGTCGCGGAAGAAGAGGGTCACCCCCGCCGTCAGCAGGCCCAGGGCTGCGGTCGTGCGCGGCTTGCGGGCGAGCGCGGCGACCACCGTCGGCACGGCGGCCATGACGGTGAACGGCTTGGCGGCGGGGTCGATCTTCACGGGTCGGGCGTCTCCGTCGTGAGTCGGGAGGAGCAGGCGCTGGACCGGTGGTCGAGGCGCCTGATCGGGGTCGTCGGGACGAGCCTAGACTCATCCGACATGACCGCCGCGGTGACACTGTCCGACCTGCACCGCGCATTCGGATCGGTCCGGGCCCTCGACGGTCTCACCTGGTCGGCACCCACCGGCAAGGTCACTGCGGTCCTCGGCCCGAACGGCGCCGGCAAGACCACCGCCGTCGAGTGCGCTGTCGGCCTGGGCAGGCCGGACTCTGGTGTCGTGGAGGTGCTCGGCGTCGCGCCGTGGAACGCCTCGGCCGACCATCGCGCACGGGTCGGCGTGATGCTGCAGGCCGGTGGCCTGCCCAACGGCACCAAGCCGATGCGGCTGCTGCATCATCTGGCCCGCCTGTACGACGACCCGGCCGATGTCGAGGCCGTCGCCCGCAGTCTGGGCGTCTCGGACTTCGCGTCCACGACCGTGCGCCGCCTGTCCGGCGGGCAGAAGCAGCGGCTGGCCTTCGCTGCTGCCCTGCTCGGCCGCCCCGAAGTCCTCTTCCTCGACGAGCCGGTGGCCGGCCTCGACCCGCACGGACGCCTCGACGTCTGGGACCTGATCCGGGACCAACGAGACAACGGCGTCACCGTGGTCGTGACGACCCACTCGTTCGAGGAGGCCGAGCGCCTCGCCGACCACCTCGTCATCATGAACGCCGGGCGCACCGTCGCCGAGGGCACGCTCGAGGTGGTCACCGCGGGTCGCTCTCTCGAGGACGTCTACTTCAGCCTTACCCGGAAGGGGGCCGCGTGAGGGCCGCGGCTCCGCGGCAACGCGTGCTCGCGCAGGCCAGGTTCGAGGCGGGCAACCTGCTGCGCAACGGCGAGCAGCTGCTGGTGTCCCTGCTGCTGCCCGCGATGGTCCTCGTCGGCCTGAGCTACACGACGACCCCCTCGCTCGGGCCGGGCAACCGCATCGACGTCGCGGTCCCCGGGGTCCTGGCTCTGTGCGTCATCTCCGCGGCGTTCACCTCGCAGGCGATCGCCACGGGCTTCGACCGCAGGTATGCAGTGCTCCGCTACCTCGGCGTGACGCCGCTCGGCCGCGGCGGCCTCATCGCCGCGAAGGCGATCGCCACGCTCGCCGTCGAGCTGGTCCAGGTCGTCGTCATCGCCGGGCTCGGTCTCGCGCTCGGCTGGCGACCGCGCGCCTCCGGCATCCCGTATGCCGTCCTGTTCCTCGTCGTCGGCACCTGGGCGTTCGTGGCGCTGGCGCTCCTGCTCGCCGGCACCCTGCGCGCCGAGGCGGTGCTGGCCGTGGCCAACCTCGTCTGGGTCGTGCTCCTCGCTCTCGGCGGCGTCGTGGTCCCGCGCACGGAGCTGCCCGACGGCGCCGCCCACGTCGCGGCGTTGCTGCCCTCAGCCGGTCTGGCGGACGGGCTCCGCTCGGCGCTCGTCGAGGGTTCCCTGAACGTACCCGCGCTCGGCATCGTTGTGCTGTGGGGAGCCGTTGCCACCGTGCTCGCTGCACGATGGTTCCGCTTCGACGACTGAGACCGCACGCTGCTCACCCCTCAAGCTCCCACGTACGGAGGCGACGTGTTCGACTACATCTTCGGGCTCCCGATGCACGCCCTGGCCATCCACGCGGTCGTCGTGCTCGTGCCGCTGTCGGCACTGTGCGCCATCGCCTACGTCGCCCGGCCCGGCTGGCGCACCGTGCTGCGCTGGCCGACGGCGGTCGGTGCCATCGTGTCGGGAGTCTCGGCGTTCGTCGCGGCCGAGAGCGGGGAGCAGCTGCTCGTGCGCGTGTCGGCGACGCGCGCGAGCACGACCGACTTCGACCTCGTACAGGAGCACGTCGACTGGGGCGACCGGGCCAAGCTCTTCTGCCTCCTCTTCATGGTGCTCACGCTCGTCGCAGTCTGGTTTGTCAGACCCCCCGAGCAGGAGACCCCGCGCAGCCGACCGTTCGAGGTGCTTCTGTCAATCCTCGTGGCCCTCGGAGCCCTGACCGCGATCACGACGGTGGTCCTCGCCGGGCACGCGGGAGCCGAGGCCGTCTGGAGCGGTCTGGCCTGAGCGGCCGCCGTCGGGGCGCACTCGGGGGCGGTTCCTCGGATGCCGGGCCAGCGGCATACGCTCTGACCGTGTCACGCGTGTCCACCACGACCTCCCGCCTGTCCGCCGCCCAGTCGCGGTGGGTGCGCCCGATCCTTGTCGCGAACCTCGTCGGCGAGATCGCCATCGTCGCCACCGGCGGCGTCGTGCGGCTCACCGGCAGCGGGCTCGGCTGTTCGACCTGGCCCGAGTGCCAGCCCGGCTCGTTCACCCCGGTGCGCACCCCGGAGAGCTCCTTCCACGGCCTCGTCGAGTTCGGCAACCGCACGCTCACGGGAGTCGTCGGCCTTCTCGCCGTCGCGTCCCTGGTGGCCGTGCTCATGCGGTGGCCCGGGCGGCGCCGGCTGATCGTCGTGGCCGCCGCCGTGCTCGCCGGGATCCCGGCGCAGGCCGTGCTCGGCGGCATCACCGTGCTCACCGGGCTCAACCCGTGGACGGTGATGGGGCACTTCCTGCTGTCGATGGTGCTCGTGTCGCTGTCCACCGCACTCCTGCGAGGGGCGCAGGACGAGGACTCGGGCCCGGGCGAGCTCGTGGTCCATCCGCTGGCGAGGAAGCTCGCCATCGGCACGGCCGCCGTCGGCGGGGTCGTGCTCGTGCTCGGCACGATCGTCACCGGATCCGGACCACACTCGGGCGACGCCGACCGTCCTGCCCGGACCAACTTCGACCCGCGTTTCGTCTCGTGGATGCACGCCGACACGGTGATGCTCTTCTGCGGCCTGGTCATCGCCACCCTCGTCGCCGTGCGCATCACGGCGACCACCGACGAGGCCAGGCGATCGTGGGACATCGTGCTCGTGGTCACCGTGATCCAGGGGATCATCGGCTACGTCCAGTACTTCACCAAGCTCCCCGAGATGCTCGTCCTCATGCACATGATCGGCGCGAGCCTCCTGGTCGCGGCGCTCACCTGGGGCGTCCTGTCGACTCGGCGAAACCCCGTCTGACCGACCGACCGCCACCTCTGCCTAGTCTTGGTCGCGTGACGGACCAGCCGACCCTGCGCGACGGCGAGCTCGTGCTCCGTCCCTGGACCGGCGACGACAGCGAGCCGACGAGGCTGTTGCACGACGCGGAGATCGCGCGGTGGTTCGACTTCCCGGCGGTCGTGCCCCCGGCCGACCAGCACCGCGCCTGGATCGACCAGACCCAGGCGGAGTGGGCGGCGGGGTCGAAGGCGACCTTCCTCGTGCAGTGGCGGGGTATGCCGGCCGGCTCGGTCGACGTGCGGCGAGCGGACGCGGGTGTCGGCGTCCTCTCGTGGGCCGTGTACGCACCGTTCCGCGGGCAGGGGCTCGCCTGGCGGGCCGTCCGCCTCCTGGTCGAGTGGGCGTTCGAGGCTCTGTCGATCGAGCGGGTCGAGGCGCACGTCAACCCGGAGAACCGCGCCTCCGTGCGGACCGCGCTACGCGCCGGCCTGCGGCGTGAAGGTCTGCTGCGCGGCAATGCTGTCCTAGGCGGGCTTCGTCAGGACACCGTCGTGTTCGGGCGGCGCCGCGACGACCCACAGCCGGACACCCGCGACGGTTTCACCGCGATGCTCGACTCCACGCTGCCGACGAAGCGCGCCATCGCCCAAGGGGTGCTGCGGTCGCCGGATGGCGAGGTGCTCCTCTGCGAGCTGGTCTACAAGCGCGAGTGGGACCTGCCGGGAGGTGTCGTCGACCGGCACGAGTCCCCGGCTGCCTGCGTCGTCCGTGAGCTGCGGGAGGAGCTCGACCTGCAGGTGTCCGTCCGCGCGCTGCGTGCAGTGAACTGGCTGCCGGCTCTCTACGGCTGGGCCGACGCCACCGTGTTCGTCTTCGACCTCGGAGTGCTCGACCGGGACGTCGTCCTGAACGCGAGCCTGGAGAGGCGTGAGATCGCTGCCGTCCACTGGACCGGACCGCAGGACTGGGCCCTGCACGTCGCGCCGTACAACCAGCGTCTGCTCACGGTGCTGGCCACGAACCACGAGGGAACGCTCTACCTCGAGGACGGCCGTCCGGCGATCTGACCCGGCGACCTGACGCAGTGTCGCCGCACCCTGGGGGCCAGGCAGACTGCCACCAGGGCGGACCGCCGGCAGCCGAGTGACGCCCGGCGGCGTTGGTTGCGGTCCGTGGGACCCGGCCGTCAGGAGAGGCCGGGAAGCGGCAGGTGCCAGATCGGGTCGAGGGCGACGCCGACGAACAGGATCGTGAGGTACGTGATCGAGAAGTGGAACAGCCGCATCGGCTTCAGCGCGCTCTCGGCCGCGCCCGACTTCGCCTTGGCCAGCAGGCGGTGTGCTTCAGCGAGGAACAGCACGCCGGAGACGACGGCCGCGACGGCATACAGCCAGCCCATCCGCTGGACCGGGATCAGCGCGAGCGACGTGAGCACCATCGCCCAGGAGTAGAAGACGATCTGCCTCGCGACGACGACGAAACGCTCGACGACCGGCAGCATCGGCACGTGCGCCGTGGCGTAGTCGTCCTTGTACCGCATCGACAGCGGCCAGTAGTGCGGCGGTGTCCAGAAGAAGATCACCATGAAGAGGATGAACGCCGACCAGCTGACGGTGTTGGTCACCGCCGACCATCCGATCAGCACCGGCATGCAGCCGGCCGCCCCGCCCCACACGATGTTCTGTGCGGTCCGGCGCTTGAGCAGCAGGGTGTAGCCGAAGACGTAGAAGAGCAGCGCCGCCAGGGCGAGCCCCGCGCTCAGCCAGTTCACGAGGAACCCGAGCCACAGCGTCGATGCGACCGTGAGGGCCACGCCGAAGGTGAGCGCTCCCGCTGGGCTCACCGTGCCGGTGACGAGCGGACGCCGGCTCGTGCGGTGCATGACCGCGTCGATGTCGCGGTCGATGTAGCAGTTGAGCGTGTTGGCGGCGCCCGCCGAGAGCGTGCCTCCCACGACCGTCGCCACGATGAGCCAGAGCTGGGGCACCCCGCCCTCGGCGAGGAACATCACCGGGATCGTCGTGATGAGAAGCAGCTCGATGATCCGCGGCTTCATCAGCGAGACGTACTGCCCGACGAGGAACCTCAGTCCACTGCCGTCCGGACCGTGCAGCGCCGACAGGTCGGCGCGGGGGTCCACCGTTGTCACTGAGATCCTCACCGCTGGTTCGTCGCTCGCACCCTCGGGTACGGAGCATTGCGACGCAAGTCTAGACCGTCGCGCTGGCGGTCGGCGCACCCCCCGTGACCGGCACTCGGTCGAAGTGTCGTCGCTCACAGGGCGAGGGCTAGGCTCGTGTCCGTACGAGATTGACCCTGCCTTAAGGAGACCCGTCCGTGCTCACCGCTGCGTCCAGCACCGCCGAGGCGAAGAAGCCCACCCGCTCGCGTTCCACCACGAAGACGACGAAGGCCCTGCTGGCACAGCGCGACGCCGGTCTCGCACTGCCGGTCGCCAAGAAGGCCGGTTGGAGCGACCTCGACGTGCGTGCCGTCGACACGGTGCGCCTGCTCGCTGCGGACGCCGTGCAGAAGGTCGGCAACGGTCACCCTGGCACGGCCATGTCCCTCGCCCCGCTGGCGTACCTGCTCTACCAGAACGTCATGACGCACGACCCGTCCGACCCCACCTGGCTCGGTCGCGACCGGTTCGTCCTGTCGGCGGGTCACTCCAGCCTCACCCAGTACATCCAGCTGTACCTGTCGGGCTACGGCCTGGGTCTCGACGACCTCAAGTCGCTGCGCACGTGGGGATCGCTGACCCCGGGCCACCCCGAGGTGCACCACACCAAGGGCGTCGAGATCACGACCGGCCCGCTCGGCTCCGGCCTCGCCTCCGCCGTCGGCATGGCGATGGCCCAGCGGCGCCAGCGGGGGCTCTTCGACCCTGACGCCAAGCCGGGCACGAGCCCGTTCGACCACCGCATCTACGTCATCGCCTCGGACGGTGACATGCAGGAGGGTGTCAGCCACGAGGCCTGCGCGCTCGCGGGCCACCAGGAGCTCGGCAACCTCACCGTCGTCTACGACGCCAACCAGATCTCCATCGAGGACGACACCGATATCGCGTTCAGCGAGGACGTGGCCGCCCGCTTCACGGCATACGGCTGGCACGTCGTCGAGGTCGACTGGCGCCAGGACGCCAACGGCGCCACCTACGTCGAGGACGTCGACGCGCTCCTCGCAGCGATCCGCTCCGGAGAGAAGGTCGCCGACAAGCCGACACTCGTCGTCCTGCACACGATCATCGCGTGGCCGGCCCCCACCAAGCAGAACACCGGCAAGTCGCACGGCTCCGCACTCGGCGACGCTGAGGTGTCGGCGACCAAAGAGCTGCTCGGCTTCGACCCGGCCAAGTCCTTCACCGTCGAGCCCGCTGTCCTGCGTCACGCTCGCGAGGTCGGCAAGCGCGGCAAGGCCGCGCGCCGCGAGTGGGAGAAGAGCTTCAAGGCCTGGCGCAAGGCGAACCCCGACCGGGCGGAGCTGCTCGACCGCGTCCTCGCCGGTGAGGCGCCCGCCGGCCTCGCCAGGGCCCTGCCGACCTTCCCGGCCGACGAGAAGGGCCTGGCCACGCGCGCCGCGTCGGGCAAGGTGCTCGGCGCCCTCGCCGACGTGATGCCCGAGCTGTGGGGCGGCTCGGCCGACCTCGCGGAGTCCAACAACACGACGATGGAGGGGCAGCCGTCGTTCGTCCCGACCGGCAAGCAGACCAGGGAGTGGAAGGGCGGCCCCTACGGCCGGACGCTCCACTTCGGCATCCGCGAGAACGGCATGGGGATGATCCTCAACGGCATCGCGCTCGAAGGGCTGACCCGCCCCTACGGCGGGACCTTCCTCGTCTTCTCCGACTACATGCGCCCCGCCGTCCGGCTCGCCGCGATCCAGCAGGTCCCGGTCACGTACGTGTGGACCCACGACTCGATCGGCCTCGGCGAGGACGGCCCGACGCATCAGCCGATCGAGCACCTCGCCGCCCTGCGTTCGATCCCCGGGCTGGACGTCGTGCGGCCCGCCGACGCCAACGAGACGGCCGCCGCGTGGGCTCAGATCCTCACTCGCAACAACGGCCCGGCCGCGCTGTGCCTGACCCGCCAAGCGGTTCCGACGTTCGACCGGAAGAAGCTCGGCAAGGCCAGCGGCGTCGCCAAGGGCGCCTACGTCCTCGTCGAGGAGTCACGCCCCGGCCAGCCGGACGTCATCATCATCGCCACTGGGTCCGAGGTGCAGCTCGCGGTCGCCGCCGCCGAGCGCTTGGAGAAGTCGAAGATCGCAACCCGCGTCGTGTCGATGCCGTGCCGCGAGTGGTTCGAGCGCCAGACGCGCGCCTACCAGGACAAGGTGCTGCCCCCATCGGTGCGCGCCCGGGTCAGCGTCGAAGCCGGCGTGTCGATGGGCTGGCACGACCTCGTCGGCGACGCCGGCCGCAGCGTCAGCATCGAGCACTTCGGCGCCTCCGCCGACTACCAGACCCTTTACCGCGAGTTCGGCATCACGACCGAGACCGTGGTCAAGGCGGCCAAGGACACGCTCAAGGCCGCCGACCACGCCGCGACGACGGCGCCCCGGGTGACCGAGACCAGCCCCATGCGTGCCGCCCAGAGCGCTGCCACGGACGTCATGGGCGACGAGCTGGTCCCGAGTGCCAAGGCCGCCGAGTCCGCCAACTGACCACCACCAAGGGGAAGTGACACCATGACCAACCCGAACACCCAGGCCCTGTCCGACGCGGGAGTCTCGATCTGGCTCGACGACCTGTCCCGCGACCTCCTCGAGACGGGGCGGATCACCGACCTCATCAAGGAGCGCAACGTCGTCGGCGTCACGTCCAACCCGTCGATCTTCCAGGCGGCGCTGTCCAAGGGCGACCGCTACAACGACGACCTGGCCGCGCTGACGGCGCAGGGCAAGAGCGCCGCCGAGGTCGTGTTCGAGCTGACCACGAGCGACGTGCGCGACGCGTGCGACCTCTTCATGCCGGTCTACGAGGCGACCGACGGCGTCGACGGTCGCGTGTCGATCGAGGTCGACCCGAACCTCGCACACGAGTCCGACGAGACCGTCGCGCAGGCCAAACAGCTGGCGGGCGCCGTCGACCGCGCGAACGCCTTCATCAAGATCCCGGCGACCAAGGCCGGCCTGCCCGCCATCACCGCGACGATCGCCGAGGGGATCAGCGTCAACGTGACGCTCATCTTCTCGCTCGACCGCTACCGCGCCGTCATGAACGCCTACCTCGAGGGCCTCGAGAAGGCCCACGCGGACGGCAAGGACCTGTCGAAGATCCACTCGGTCGCCTCGTTCTTCGTCTCGCGTGTCGACACCGAGATCGACAAGCGCCTCGACGCGATCGGCACCGACGAGGCAAAGGCGCTGCGCGGCAAGGCGGGCGTGGCCAACGCCCGGCTCGCCTACCAGGCGTACGAGGAGGTCTTCTCCACGCCCCGATGGACGAGCCTGGCCGACGAGGGCGCCAACGCACAGCGGCCGCTCTGGGCCTCGACGGGCGTCAAGGACCCGGCCTACCCCGACACGATGTACGTCACCGAGCTCGTCGCGCCGGGCATCGTCAACACCATGCCCGAGAAGACGCTCGAGGCGACCGCCGACCACGGCCACATCACCGGCGACACCATCACCGGCACGTACGCCGAGGCCAGCACCGTGCTCGACGACCTCGACGCGATCGGCGTCTCCTACACCGAGGTCGTCGACCTGCTCGAGGACGAGGGCGTCGAGAAGTTCGAGAAGGCATGGGGCGAGCTGATGGATGGCGTGACCATCGAGATGGAGAAGGTGCGGGCATGACATTGGCGCCTCGCTTCGCTGCGGCGCGCGCCGCGACGCCTCCAGGGCGTGCCCTTCCTCCGCTCCGCTCGCTCGTTCCTCACTCGCTGCGCTGCGTCCAGGCCACGCCGGCGCCGCGGCATTCTCAGGAAGGTCGTCGCTCATGAGTTCCTTGTCCGTCAGCGCGTCAGGGGCTGCGGCGGACGCGATCGCGGCGCACGTGCCGGCCCTCGTCGGCGACGCCGTCGCGAGCCGGCTCTTCTCGCAGGACGCGACCCTCTGGGGCCCGGAGGCCGAAGCCGAGTCTCGGATCCGCCTCTCCTGGGTGGGTCTCCCCCGGTCGTCCCGACCGCTCGTGGGCGAGGTGGCCGCGCTTCGCGACACCTTCGCTGAGCAAGGCCTGACCCACGTCGTGCTCTGCGGCATGGGTGGGTCGTCGCTGGCCCCCGAGGTCATCTGCGCGACAGCCGGCAAGGACCTCGTCGTGCTCGACTCCTCGGACCCCGAGTACGTCCGGCGCGCGCTCGACGACGATCTCGAGCACACGGTGGTCGTCGTGTCCAGCAAGTCCGGTTCGACCGTCGAGACCGACTCACAGCGACGCGCCTACGAGCAGGCGTTCAGCGACGCCGGCATCGACCCTGCCGGCCGGATCGTCATCGTCACCGACCCCGGCAGCCCGCTCGACAAGGAGTCCCGGGACAAGGGATACCGCGTCGTCAACGCGGACCCCGACGTCGGCGGCCGGTACTCTGCCCTGACCGCTTTCGGCCTCGTGCCGAGCGGCCTTGCGGGAGTGGACATCGAGGCCCTCCTCGACGAGGCCGAGGCGGTCGCCGACCTTCTCGCAGCCGACGACGACGCCAACCCTGGCCTGCGTCTCGGTGCCGCGATCGGTGGCACGACCCCGTTGCGGGACAAGCTGGTCCTCGTCGACGACGGTTCCGGCATCATCGGGTTCGCCGACTGGGCCGAGCAGCTCATCGCCGAGTCCACCGGCAAGGACGGCACCGGCATACTCCCGGTGGTCGTCGCCCGCGATGACGACCCCGAGGTGCGGTGGCCTGCGGCCGACGTGACCGTGGCCCGGCTGGTCGGCGACGACGACGGCCCCACCGGATCCGATGCCGACGCCTCGGTCTCCCAGGTGCGCGTCGGCGGCGCGCTCGGTGCCCAGCTGCTGCTGTGGGAGGTCGCCACCGCCGTCGCGGGGCGCCTCCTTGGCATCAACCCCTTCGACCAGCCCGACGTCGAGAGCGCCAAGAAGGCCGCTCGCGAGCTGCTCGACAAGGGGATCGGCTCTGGCGCAGCGCCCGCCGCCACGGACGGCGCCATCGAGATCCGGACGCTGGGCGGCCCGAGCGGGTGGCTCGGCGACGCCGACACGGTCGCCGCTGCCCTCGACGCGCTGTTCGCCCAGCTCGACCCCCAGCACGGGTACGTCGCCGTCATGGCGTACCTCGACCGCCTCGGCGACGCCGACCTGGCGCAGTGCCGCAGCGAGCTCGCCCGCCGCACCGAGCGCCCGACGACGTTCGGATGGGGACCGCGCTTCCTCCACTCGACCGGCCAGTTCCACAAGGGCGGGCCCGCCGTCGGCGTCTACCTCCAGGTGACGGCGGCTCCGAAGCAGGACCTCCCCATCCCCGGGCGCGACTTCTCGTTCGGCGACTTCATCGCCGCGCAGGCGGGAGGCGACGCGGCGGTGCTGGCCGACCACGGGCGGCCGGTCCTGCAGCTGCACCTCACTGACCACGACGCCGGGCTGGCCCAGCTGCGGGCCGCCCTCGCCACAGGGGACCGTGGATGAGTCCGGCGCGAGTCGCCCACGGCCTCAACCCTCTTCGCGACCCCAGAGACAAACGGCTCCCCCGGATCGCCGGACCGTGTGGCCTCGTGCTCTTCGGTGTGACCGGCGACCTCGCCCGCAAGAAGCTCATGCCGGCGATCTACGACCTCGCCAACCGGGGCCTGCTGCCTCCCGGGTTCTCCCTCATCGGCTTCGCCCGTCGTGACTGGGCCACGCAGGACTTCGGGCAGGTCGTGCACGACGCGGTCAAGCAGTACGCCCGCACGCCGTTCAGCGAGGACGTCTGGCGCAACCTCTCCGAGGGTTTCCGGTTCGTCCCGGGGACGTTCGACGACCCGGCTGCCTTCGACCTGCTCGCCAAGACGGTCGACGAGCTGGACCGCGACAGAGGCACCGGCGGCAACCACGCGTTCTACCTGTCGATCCCGCCGGGGTTCTTCGCCCAGGTCTGCGAGCAGCTGAAGCGCTGCGGGCTCACCCACGCCGAGGGCGACAGCTGGCGCCGGGTCATCATCGAGAAGCCGTTCGGCCACGACCTCAAGAGCGCGCAGCAGCTCAACGAGATCGTCGAAGGCGTCTTCCCGCCCGACGCGGTCTTCCGCATCGACCACTACCTGGGCAAGGAGACGGTCCAGAACCTGCTGGCGCTGCGCTTCGCGAACCAGCTCTTCGAGCCCGTGTGGAACGCCAACTACGTCGACCACGTGCAGATCACGATGGCCGAGGACATCGGCATCGCCGGGCGCGCAGGCTACTACGACGGCATCGGCGCGGCTCGCGACGTGATCCAGAACCACCTGCTCCAGCTGTTGGCGCTGACCGCCATGGAGGAGCCGGTCTCGTTCGACGCGCGCGACCTGCGCGCGGAGAAGGAGAAGGTGCTCTCGGCGGTGCGGTTGCCCCGTGACCTCGACAAGGGCGCGGCCCGGGGGCAGTATGCCGCGGGCTGGCAGGGCGCCGAGGAGGTCGTCGGCTACCTCCAGGAGGACGGTGTCAAGCCGACGTCCACGACCGAGACGTTCGCGGCCGTGACCCTCGAGGTCGACACCCGCCGCTGGGCCGGGGTGCCGTTCTACCTGCGAGCCGGCAAGCGCCTCGGCAAGCGCGTCACCGAGATCGCCGTCGTCTTCAAACGCGCTCCGCACCTGCCCTTCGAGCACACGGCCACCGACGAGCTCGGCCAGAACGCGATCGTCATCCGCGTCCAGCCCGACGAGGGTGTCACCATCAGGTTCGGCTCCAAGGTGCCGGGGGCGCAGATGGAGGTGCGCGACGTGACGATGGACTTCGGCTACGGCTCGGCGTTCACCGAGGCGTCGCCCGAGGCGTACGAACGCCTCATCCTCGACGTGCTGCTCGGCGACCCGCCGCTGTTTCCCCGCCACGAGGAGGTCGAGCTGTCCTGGCAGATCCTCGACCCGCTCATCCGGCACTGGGCCAAGAACGGCAAGCCGCAGCAGTATGCCGCTGGCACGTGGGGGCCGCCGTGCGCGGACGACATGCTCGCCAAAGACGGACGCACGTGGAGGATGCCGTGATCAGGGACCTCACCGACACCACCACGACCGCCGTCAGCAAGACGCTCGTCCGGCTGCGCAACGAGGTCGGCGCCATGGCGCTGGGCCGGGTGCTCACGTTGGTCGTCGTCATCGACGAAACCGACGCGAGTGTGGCCATCGACGTGGCGAACCACGCGAGCCGCCAGCATCCCTGCCGCATCATCGTCGTCATCCCGGGCGACCGTCGCGGCAAGAACCGGCTCGATGCCCAGATCCGCCTCGGGGGCGACGCCGGCGCCAGCGAGATCGTCGTCCTGCGCCTCTACGGGCCGCTGGCGAACCACGGCCCGAGCGTCGTCGTGCCGCTGCTGCTCGCCGACTCCCCCATCGTCGCCTGGTGGCCGGGCAAGGCCCCCGACGACGTCGCGGCTGACCCGATCGGCGCCATGGCACAGCGTCGCATCACCGACGCCGCGGAGCACCGGAACCCGCGGTTCATGCTCAAGAAGCGAGCGACCAACTACTCGCCCGGCGACACGGACCTGTCGTGGACCAGGCTGACCCGGTGGCGCGGCCTGCTTGCTGCCGCCATGGACCAGCCGCCCTACGAGCCGATCAGCGGCGCCGTCGTCGCGGGCGCCCCGGACTCTCCGTCGACCGACCTCCTTGCGGCCTGGCTCTCTCGACGGCTCAAGGTTCCGGTGAGCCGGGTCTCCACCCCGCGTGGGTCGGGCATCAGCTCCGTGCGGCTCGAGCGCAAGAGCGGACCGATCGACCTCGTCCGGCCCGGGGATGTCGTGGCGACGCTGTCACAGTTCGGCCAGCCCGCCCGCCGGATCAGCCTCCCGCGGCGGGAGATGCCGGAGATCCTCGCGGACGAGCTGCGCCGCCTCGACCCCGACGAGACGTACGAGGACGCCCTGCTCCACGGGCTCGAGGGCCTCGCACCGGCGCGGCTCACGGCGGCTGCGGCCGCGAAGTCCGGCAAGGCCCCCGACCCCGCCGCGTCGCGCCGGCTCGCCGCACGGCTCAGCCGCGACGAGACCGCTCAGGACGCCAGCGCGATGATCACCGCGCCACCGGCGCCCGAGACGGCCGGCACGGAGCAGGTGCGTGCCGCAACGGTTCGCAAGCTGGCCGGCAAGCGCACTCCGCGCGAGAAGGAGACCGCCAAGGCCCGCAAGTCCAGCGCGACGACGACCGATGCCAAGGCTGTGAGCAGCGACTCCTCGGGTTCTGAGGCGCCCGCCCAGAGCACAGCGAAGAGCACGACGCGGGCGCGGCGCGCTACCACCGCCAAGAAGGCGAGCTCGTGAGCGCCGGCCCCCGGGTCGTCGTCCATCCCGGCAAGCAGCCGCTCGCCGACGCTGCGGCGGCGCGACTGGTCACCGCGATCATCGATGCCCAGAGCCAGAAGCCGGAGGCGCAGCTCGCGCTGACCGGCGGGTCGATGGGTTCGGCGATCATCGCGTCCCTGACCCGGATCCCGGCCCGCTCCGCGGTGGACTGGTCACGGGTGCGGGTCTGGTGGGGAGACGAGCGCTACCTGCCCTCAGGCGACCCGCAGCGCAACGACCGCCAGAATGACGACGCGGGCCTGATGTCACTAGGCCTGGACCCGGCCAAAGTGCATCGGGTCGCCGGGCCCGACACATCGGAGAGCGCCGAGGCCAGCGCTGCGGCATACGGCGAGACGGTGCGTGAGCACGGTCAGGGCGAGTTCGACGTCGTGCTGCTCGGCGTGGGGCCCGACGGGCACATCGCGTCGCTGTTCCCTCACCATCCCGCATGTGAGGTCATGGGCACCCTCGCGGTCGCGGTGCACGACTCCCCCAAGCCACCCGCGGACCGGGTGTCCCTGACGTTCGAATGCCTCGAACGCAGCCACGAGGTGTGGTTCCTCGTCTCGGGCTCGGACAAGGCCGACGCGGTCGCGGCGGCGCTGACGCCCGGGACCCAGCGCTGGGACATCCCAGCCTGCGGGCTGCGCGGTGAGACGACGACGCTCTGGCTGCTCGACACCGACGCGGCCGCGAAGGTGCCGGACCGGATCGCCGACTAGGGCCGAACGCCACGAAACCGACCGGCCACGTCAGTCGAGAACTCGACTGAGGCGGCTGGCCGGCACCGGGAGACGGTCGGCTACTGGATGAGGCCGCGTTCGCGCAGGGACGCGAGGGCTTCGTCGAGGATGGCGGCGCCGTCGGCGTCGCTGCGGCGCTCCTTCACGTAGGCCAGGTGGGTCTTGTACGGCTCGACCTTCGGCGGTGCGGGCGGGTTGTCCTTGTCCTGGCCCGCCGGGAAGCCGCAGCGCGGGCAGTCCCAGTTCTCGGGGAGCACCATGCCGGGCTCCTCTGCGAAGCTCGGCCGGGTCTCGTGCCCGTTGGCGCACCAGTACGACACGAAGACCCTGGGCGCGGCGTCGCCGCGCTCGGCCTCACCCATCGGACCCGCGCCGACCCGGCTTCCGCGAATGGCGTTTCCGCTGGCCATCTAGCCGTCCCCTCAGCTCTGGAAGCGGGCCAGGATACCCAGGCCGATGATTGCGGTGGACCACACGAGCGCCACGGCCACGGTGAAGCGGTCGAGGTTGCGCTCGGCGACGGACGAGCCACCGAGGGACGTCGACATGCCCCCGCCGAACATGTCGGACAGGCCACCACCCTTGCCCTTGTGCAGCAGGATGAACAGGGTCAGGACCAGGCTGGTCAGCACCAGCAGGACCTGCAGCACGATGCGCACGGCATCCACGTGGTCACTCCAAATCGTCGGGTTTCGGGCCAGTCGGCCACGATTTCGGGGGCTCGGGACAGGATACCTGCCCCGAGCCCCATCGGCCGAACGCCGGTCAGCCGGCCGTCACGTGATCGCGGTACCGGCAGATGGACGCGAACTCGGCCGGATCGATGGACGCACCACCGACGAGGGCGCCGTCGACGTCCTCCTGGGCCATGATCGCGGCCACGTTGGAGGCTTTGACGCTGCCGCCGTAGAGGATGCGAATGCCGTCGGCGACGTCGCCGCTGTACAGCTCGGCCAGGAGCGTGCGGATCGCCGCACACACCTCCTGGGCGTCCTCAGGCGTCGCGACCTCGCCGGTGCCGATCGCCCAGATCGGCTCGTAGGCGATGACGACCGAGGCAGCCTGGTCCTTGGTGATGCCGTCGAGCGCGGCTCGCAGCTGCGTGACGACGTGCTCGACCTGGCCGTTCTCCTTGCGGATGGCGAGCGGCTCGCCGCAGCACAGGATCGGAGTCAGGCCGTGGGCGTATGCCGCCTTGACCTTCGCGGCGACCACGGCGTCGGTCTCGTCGTGACCCTCGCGGCGCTCGCTGTGCCCGATGACGACGTAGGTGCAGCCCAGCTTGGCCAGGAACGCCCCCGAGATGTCACCGGTGTAGGCCCCCGAGGAGTGCGGGGAGAGGTCCTGGGCGCCGTACTTGAGGTCCAGCTTGTCGCCCTCGATGAGCGTCTGGACCGACCGCAGGTCGGTGAACGGAGGGAGCACCGCCACCTCGACCGCCGTGTGGTCGTGCTTGGCGTCCCGTAGCGTCCAGTCGAGCTTCTGCACGAGGTGGGTCGCCTGCAGGTGGTCGAGGTTCATCTTCCAGTTTCCGGCCATCAGCGGGACGCGCCCGACCGGTGAGGTGTCGCTCGCCATCAGGCGTCGCCCTCCTCGAGAACCGTGAGCCCGGGCAGCTCCTTGCCCTCGAGGTACTCGAGGCTGGCCCCGCCGCCGGTCGAGATGTGTCCGAAGTCCGAGTCGGCGAAGCCGAGCTGGCGGACGGCAGCGGCGGAGTCACCGCCACCCACGACCGTCAGGGCGCCGCCCTTGGTCACCTCGACGAGGGTGCGCGCCACGGCCTCGGTGCCGGCGGCATACGGCGCCATCTCGAACGCGCCCATCGGGCCGTTCCAGAAGACCGTGCGGCAGTCGGCGAGCTTCTCGGCGAACAGGGCGCTCGACGCCGGGCCGATGTCCAGGCCCATCCGGTCGGCCGGGATCGCGTCGACCCCGACGACCTCGTGCGCGGCGTCGGCGCTGAACGCGTCGGCCACCACGATGTCGACCGGCAGGACGATCTCGATGCCCTCGCGCTCGGCACGGTCGAGGTAGCCCTTGACCGTGTCGATCTGGTCGGCCTCGAGCAGGCTCTTGCCCACCTCGAGCCCCTTGGCCGCGAGGAAGGTGAAGACCATGCCGCCCCCGATGAGGAGGCGGTCGGCCGTGCCGAGCAGGTTGCCGATCACGCCGAGCTTGTCGGAGACCTTGGCGCCACCGAGCACGACGGCATACGGACGCTCGGGGTCGTGCGTCAGCCGACGCAGGACGTCGACCTCGGTCTGCACCAGCCCGCCCGTGGCGTGCGGAAGGAGCCGGGCGACGTCGTAGACGGACGCCTGCTTGCGGTGCACCACGCCGAAACCATCCGAGACGAACGCGTCTGCCAGAGAAGCCAGCTCGGCCGCGAAGCCAGCGCGCTCCTCATCGGTCTTGGCGGTCTCCCCCGGGTTGAACCGGAGGTTCTCGAGCAGCAGGACCTGGCCGTCCTCGAGCGCCCCCACCTTGGCCTGGGCCGCCTCGCCGACGGTGTCCTCGGCGAAAGCGACCGGCTGCCCGAGCACCTCACCGAGACGCTGGGCGACGGGTGCCAGGGAGTACTTGGCCTCGGGGGCCCCCTTCGGCCGTCCCAGGTGGGCGCACACGATCACGCGGGCGCCGGCCTCGGTGAGGGCCTTGATCGTCGGTGCGGACGCGCGGATGCGGCCGTCGTCGGTGATCGTGGTGCCGTCCAAGGGCACGTTGAGGTCGGACCGGACGAGAACGCGCTTGCCGCGCAGGTCGCCGAGGTCCTTGATCGTCTTCACCGGCGCCCTCAGAGCGAGGAACCGACGAGCTTGACGATGTCGACGAGGCGGTTGGAGTAGCCCCACTCGTTGTCGTACCAGCCGACGACCTTGACCTGGTTGCCGATGACCTTGGTCAGGCCGGCGTCGAAGATGCACGAGGAGGGGTCGGTCTCGATGTCCTTGGACACGATCTCGTCCTCGGTGTAGGTGAGGTAGCCCTTGAGCGGGCCCTCGGCAGCGGCCTTGACCGCGGCGTTGACCTCCTCGACGGTCGTCTCGCGGCCCGCCTCGAAGGTCAGGTCGGTCGCCGAGCCGGTGGGCACGGGGACGCGCAGCGCGAAGCCGTCCAGCTTGCCCTTGAGGTCGGGCAGCACGAGGCCGATCGCCTTGGCCGCGCCCGTCGAGGTGGGGACGATGTTGAGCGCAGCGGCGCGGGCGCGGCGCAGGTCGCGGTGCGGTGCGTCCTGGAGGTTCTGGTCCTGCGTGTACGCGTGGATCGTCGTCATGAGGCCCTTGACGATCGTGAACTCGTCGTGCAGAGCCTTGGCCATCGGAGCAAGACAGTTCGTCGTGCACGAGGCGTTCGAGATCACCGTGTGGGCGGCCGGGTCGTACAGGTCGTCATTGACGCCCATGACGATGGTGATGTCCTCGTTCTTGGCCGGCGCGGAGATGATGACCTTCTTGGCGCCGGCGTCGACGTGCGCCTTGGCCTTGGTGGCGTCGGTGAAGAAGCCGGTCGACTCGACGACGACGTCAGCACCCACGCCCGCCCAGTCGATCGCGGCCGGGTCGCGCTCCTCGAAGACGCGAATCGCCTTGCCGTCCACGCTGATCGACGACTCGTCGTAGGTCACCTCACCAGGGAAGCGGCCGAGGATCGAGTCGTACTTGAGAAGGTGGGCCAGCGTCTTGTTGTCCATGAGGTCGTTGGTCGCCACGACCTCGATGTCGGCGCCGGACGCCAGGGCGGCGCGGAAGAAGTTGCGGCCGATGCGGCCAAAGCCGTTGATACCAACGCGAACGGTCACTGCTCAAGCACCTCTTCGGTAAGACTGTGTCGGACTGGTTGTCGGACGGGATGTCAGACCATGGGCCGCGCCGTTGCGACCGCGATCACCGCCCACCCTAGTCGGTACGGTCTACGCCCGAGGCGCCAGTCTCAGGCCTTGGTGAGCAGGCGCTCAGCCCTCGAGCATCTCCGGAGTGAGGTTCGCATCCGTGCCTGGGACGCCGAGCTCCTCGGCCCGCTTGTCCGCCATGGCAAGAAGCCGGCGGATCCGGCCGGCGACCGCGTCCTTGGTCATCGGCGGCTTGGCCAGCTGTCCCAGCTCCTCCAGGCTCGCCTGCTTGTGCTCCAGGCGCAGCACACCCGCCTCGCGCAGGTGGTCCGGGATGTCGTCACCGAGCAGCTCCATGGCGCGCTCTACCCGTGCCCCCGCCGCGACGGCGGCCCGCGCGGAGCGGCGAAGGTTCGCGTCGTCGAAGTTGGCCAGGCGGTTGGCGGTGGCTCGCACCTCGCGGCGCATGCGTCGCTCCTCCCAGGCCAGCACGGCGTCGTGGGCGCCGAGCCGGGTCAGCATCGCCCCGATGGCGTCGCCGTCGCGGATGACCACACGGTCCACCCCCCGCACCTCGCGGGCCTTGGCCTGGATGCCGAGGCGACGGGCCGCTCCGACGAGGGCGAGGGCCGCCTCGGGGCCGGGGCAGGTGATCTCGAGGGCCGACGACCGGCCGGGCTCGGTCAGCGAGCCGTGGGCGAGGAACGCGCCGCGCCAGGCCGCCTCGGAGTCGCACGTCGCCGCGCTGACGACCTTCGGCGGGAGACCGCGGACGGGTCGGCCGCGCGTGTCGACCAGGCCGGTCTGGCGCGCCAGCGTGGCGCCCTCCTCGACGACGCGGACCACGTAGCGCGAGCCGCGGCGCAGACCGCCCGCCGCCAGGACAAGGACGTCACTCTTGTGGCCGTAGACCTCGGTGATGTTTCGCCGGAGGCGGCGTGCGGCGTTCGCGGTGTCGAGCTCGGCCTCGACGACGATCTGTCCGCCGATGATGTGCAGGCCGCCGGCGAACCGCAGCATCGTGGACACCTCGGCCTTGCGACAACAGGGCTTGGTGACCTCGAGACGCGAGAGCTCGTCCTTCACCTTCGCTGTCATCGCCATGCGGGACATCCTGCCACCCCGATCAAGCACCTTCGGCCGGTCAGGAGATGACGTCGCGCAGCGCGGCCGCCAGCCGCAGCGGGTCGTGGACCCCCGGCTCGCGGCGAGCGGCTACCGGCGCGACGACCAGCTCGGCCCCCACCTCGGCCGCCGCGGCACGCAGCGACGAGTCGTCCGCGACCGCACTCGGGTCGGCAAGGACCACGTCGAGCCGAAGGTCAGGGGCGTTGGCCGCCAGCGAGGCCAGATGGTCCTCGGCGCGGAAGTCCCGGGTCTCCCCCTTGTGCACCTCGAGGTTGAGGTTGAGCAGGCGCTTGGCCGGCGTCGCTACGAGCGCATCGGCGAGGTCGGGCACCAGCAGGTGTGGCATGACCGAGGTGAACCAGGAGCCAGGGCCGAGCATGACCCAGTCCGCGTCGGTGACGGCAGCGAGTGCCTCGGGGCAGGGTGCTGGGCAGGTCGGGAGGATCCCGATCGACCTGACGCTGCCGGGCGACGAGGCGACGAGATGCTGGCCGCGGACCTCGACAGCCTGTCCGGGTCGGTCCGGGTCGTGACCGACGATCTCGGCAACGATCTCCAGCGGCTCGGCCGCCATCGGCAGCACGCGTCCGCGGGCTCCCAGCAGCCGGCCGACGAGGTCGAGCCCACGGACCGGATCGCCCAGCAGCTCCCAGATCGACACGATCATGAGGTTGCCGAGCGCGTGGCCGTTCAGCTCGCCCGTGCCGGCGAAGCGGTGCTGCAGGACATCGCGCCAGGTGTGGCCCCAGTCGCTGTCGTCGCAGAGCGCGGACAGCGCCATCCGCAGGTCGCCGGGCGGCAGCACGTCGAACTCCTTGCGGAGCCGCCCGCTGGAGCCGCCGTCATCGGCGACCGTGACGACGGCGGTGACGTGGTCGGTGAGCAGGCGAAGCGCGGTGAGCGCGGCCGCGAGGCCGTGCCCGCCGCCGAGGGCGACGATGCGACGCTGGTGCGGCGGGACGAACGGTCCCCTCGGCGGCGTCACTCGCGTCCGAGGTCTCGGTGCACGACGAAGGTGTCGACGCTCTTGCGGTCGCCGAGACGAGCGCTGAGCGCTTCGGACACGGCGACCGACCGGTGCTTGCCACCGGTGCAGCCGACAGCGACGGTGACGTAGCGCCGACCTTCGCGGACGTAGCCGTCGACCATCGTGGTCAGCAGGTCGTGGGCCTTGTCGAGGAACTCCTCGGCCCCGGGCTGCTTCATGACGAACTCGGCGACCGGTGCGTCCCGCCCGGTCAGGGGTCGCAGCTCGGGCACCCAGTACGGGTTGGGCAGGAAACGCATGTCGAACACGACATCGGCATCCAGCGGCAGGCCGTACTTGAATCCGAACGACATGACGGCGATCCGCAGCTGCACCTTGCGGTCCCCGGCGAACAGCGACGACAGCTTGGCGCTCAGCTGGTGCACGTTGAGCCCGGAGCTGTCGATGACGACGTCGGCAGACGAGCGGAGGTCAAGCAGCATCTGCCGCTCGCGCTGGATGCCATCGAGCAGCCGCCCGTCGCCCTGCAGCGGGTGCGGCCGCCGGACACTCTCGAAACGACGGACCAACGCCTCGTCGGTCGCGTCGAGGAAGACCAGACTCGGCCGCTCACCGCGCTCGCGGGCCGCGGCGATGGCACCCTCGAGCTGGGCGAACCAGCCGCGCGCCCTGACGTCCACGACGACCGCGACCTGCTGGAGCGTGGCGTCGGGGTTCTGTGCTCGGGCCTGGTCGCGCAGCTCGGCGAGGTGGGTCAGCAGCTGTGGAGGGAGGTTGTCGACGACCAGCCACCCGAGGTCCTCGAGGACGTTCGCCGTCGTGCTGCGACCGGCGCCGCTCATGCCCGTGACGATCACGATCGGAGCGTCGGCCAAGGATGCCGGCTGGCTCGGACTGAGGTCAGCTGTCATTCGAGCACTTCTCCCGTCGTGAGGTTCACGGCTGGCTCCGGTGGTGCCCCTTCAGCCAAGTGGGTCACGATGGCCGAGGCAAGCGACTTGCCGATGCCCGGCACCGCCATGATGTCGTTCGCATCGGCGGCGCGGAGTCGCTTGACGGACCCGAAGTGCCTGAGCAGCGCCTTCTGCCGGCTCTCGCCGAGCCCGGGTATGCCGTCGAGCTGGGAGGTCGTCATCGCCTTCGACCGGCGCTGGCGGTGGAAGGTGATCGCGAACCGGTGCGCCTCGTCACGAAGCCGCTGCAGCAGGTAGAGGCCCTCGCTCGTGCGCGGCAGGATCACCGGGTGCTCGGTGCGGGGCAGCCACACCTCCTCGAGCCGCTTGGCGAGTCCGACCAGCGCGACCTCCTCGATGCCGAGCTCGTCGAGGACCGCCTGGGCGGCGTTCACCTGGGGTAGGCCGCCGTCGACGACGACGAGGCTCGGTGGGTACGCGAAACGCCGGGGCCGGCCGGTCTCGGGGTCGATCGGGCCCGAGGCAGTGCCGCTGTCGAGATCGCCGCCGTCGTCGTCACCGGCGCGCCCATCGGCTTGGTCGGCCGGGTCGGAGGCGCCGACGACGCCGGTGGACAGGTCGAGGTCCCCGGCTCCTTCCGCCTCCTCGAGGTACCGCCGGAAGCGCCGGGTGAGCACCTCGCGCATCGCCGCGGTGTCGTCGACCGTCGCGACGCCGTCGTCGGTTGCCGCGCCGCGCACGATGAAGCGGCGGTACTCGCTCTTGCGGGCGACGCCGTCCTCGAAGACGACCATCGAGGCGACGACATTGGTGCCCTGGACGTGGCTCACGTCGTAACACTCGATGCGCAGTGGTGCCTCGTCGAGGCCGAGGAAGTCCTGCAGCTCCTGAAGCGCCTGGCTGCGCAGGGTGAGGTCGCCGGCACGGGCCACCTTGTGCCGCGCAAGTGACTGCTCGGCGTTGCGGCGGACGGTCTCCATGAGCGTGCGCTTGTCACCGCGCTGGGGCACTCGGACGCTCACGGCGGATCCGCGCACCGAGCCGAGCCACTCCGAGACGGCGTCCGCGTCGGGAGGCATCACGGGCACCAGCACCTCCCGCGGGATCGAGTCGCGGTCGGCGTCGCCGTAGACCTGCTGAAGGAGGTGCTCGACGAGCAGTGGGAGGTCCTCGCTCTCCTTCTCGACGACCCACCCGCGCTGGCCCCGGATCCGCCCACCGCGGACGTGGAACACCTGGACGGCCGCCTCGAGCTCGTCGTCGGCCAGAGCGAACACGTCGGCGTCGGTCGCGTCGCCGAGCACGACCGCCTGCTTCTCGAGGGCTTTGGTCAGCGCAGCGATGTCGTCGCGCAGCCGGGCCGCCTCCTCGAACTCGAGCTCGGAGGCCGCGTCGTGCATCCGCCGCTCGAGCCGCCTGACGAACCGCGTCGTGTTGCCTGCCATGAAGTCGCAGAAGTCCTCGGCGATGGCTCGGTGCTCGTCGGCTGTGACGCGCCCGACACAGGGCGCCGAGCACTTGTCGATATAGCCGAGCAGGCACGGGCGTCCACTCGCCGCCGCCCGCTTGAACACCCCTGAGGAGCAGGTACGCAGAGGGAAAACCCTGAGGAGCAGGTCGAGGGTCTCGCGAATCGCCCAGGCGTGGCCGTACGGCCCGAAGTACCGGGTGCCCTTGCGCTTGGCACCGCGCATGACCTGGGCCCGAGGGAACTCCTCTCCCATCGTCACCGCGAGGAACGGGTACGACTTGTCGTCGCGGTACTTGACGTTGAAGCGCGGGTCGAACTCCTTGATCCAGGAGTACTCGAGCTGCAGCGCCTCGACCTCCGTGCGCACGACGGTCCACTCCACCGACGCCGCCGTGGTCACCATCGTGGCGGTGCGCGCGTGCAGCGCGGTGATGTCCTGGAAGTAGGACGACAGCCGAGGGCGCAACGACTTGGCCTTGCCGACGTAGATGACGCGGCCGTGGGTGTCACGGAACCGGTAGACGCCCGGGTCGGTCGGGATCTCCCCCGGCTTAGGTCGGTAGGTCGTCGGGTCCGGCACGACTCCACCCTATGTCGCGGCACCGACGGCACCGGCACGGCGGTCTACCACCGGACGGCATGCCCGGACGGCATACCTCGACGGCACCGGCTCGGAGCGTCGCGGGCGGGTCAGCTCACGGTGAACGTGGTGCCGGTGACGGTGACGTTCTTGGCCGGGAGCGGGCTCTGAGCCAGGCTGTCGGGCGTCGGCGCGCCGGTGCTGATGTCGAAGTGGCTCGCGTGGCAGGGACAGATGATCTGCCCGCCGCTGATCTCCCCCACGATGCAGCCCTGGTGCGTGCAGACCGCCGAGAAGGCCTTGAACTGGCCGGCCGTCGGCTGGGTCACGACCACCTGCTCGTCGGGGAAGATCTTGCCTCCGCCGACGGGGATGTCGGAGGTCGGGGTGCCGGCAGGCGCGGGGGTCTGCGGCTGGCCCGACGCCCCGTCCGTCGGCGTGGCGGAGCTCCCCGACGCCGGCGGCGCGGGCTCGGCTACCACGGGTGGGCTGCTGCAGGCGGCGAGCGCGCCGGCGCTCCCGACCACGACCGTCGCCGCGAGCATGCCGCGGCGGTCCATGAGCACGGACGCGCCCGCCGCGCGGTCGCGGCGCGCGGGGGCGACGCCTTGCTGGACAGAAGTGCTGAGGATCGGCTCGGTGGGGTCGGACGGCGTGCGCTGGGGGCGCTGTGTCATGCGTTCCTCTTCCGGGTCGTCGTGCTCCTCGTAGCCCGGGCCTTGCTCACGGTGGTGCCCGAGGAGCTCTTCTTCGCAGCGGCGGTGGTGGCACCTCCTCGGGTGCGACCGCTCGCCTTGCTCGACATCGTGCGCGTGGCCGCTGTGCGTTTGCCGCCACCGGGCTGTGAACCCGCAGGCGCCTTCTCCCGCGACGTCGTGCGGGCAGTGCGCTCGAGGATCGGGCGCAGGAACCGGCCGGTGTGGCTCGCCTCGACCTGGGCGACGTCCTCCGGCGTGCCTTCGGCGATGACCAGACCACCTCCGGAACCGCCCTCTGGGCCGAGGTCGATGATCCAGTCGGCATTCTTGATGACGTCGAGGTTGTGCTCGATGACGATGACGGTGTTGCCCTTGTCGACCAGGCCCTGCAGCACGTCGAGGAGCTTGCGGATGTCCTCGAAGTGCAGGCCGGTGGTCGGCTCGTCGAGGACGTAGATGGTGCGTCCGGTGGAGCGCTTCTGCAGCTCGCTGGCGAGCTTGACCCGCTGGGCCTCCCCGCCGGAGAGGGTGGGTGCGGGCTGGCCGAGGCGCACGTAGCCGAGCCCGACGTCGTTGAGGGTCTTGAGGTGACGCGAGATCGCGGGCACCGCCTCGAAGAAGGTCGCGGCCTCCTCGATCGGCATGTCGAGGACGTCGGCGATCGTCTTGCCCTTGAAGTGCACCTCGAGCGTCTCACGGTTGTACCGGGCCCCGTGGCACACCTCGCACGGGACGTAGACGTCAGGCAGGAAGTTCATCTCGATCTTGATCGTGCCGTCCCCCGAGCACGCGTCGCAGCGACCGCCCTTGACGTTGAAGGAGAACCGCCCGGGCTGGTAGCCGCGGATCTTGGCCTCCGTCGTCTCGGCGAAGAGCTTGCGCATGTTGTCGAAGACGCCGGTGTACGTGGCAGGGTTCGACCGCGGGGTGCGCCCGATCGGGCTCTGGTCGACGTGCACGACCTTGTCGAGCTGGTCGAGGCCGGCGACGGACTTGTGCCGTCCCGGCACGTGGCGAGCGCCGTTGAGCTTGTTGGCGAGGACGTTGAAGAGGATGTCGTTGACGAGCGTCGACTTGCCGGAACCGGACACCCCGGTGACCGCGACGAGGTTGCCGAGCGGGAAGCTGACGTCGATGTCGCGAAGGTTGTTCTCGCGTGCCCCGGTGACCGTGAGGATGCGTCCGTCGTGTCCCCGGCGCACCGGCGGCGTCGGGATCTCGCGCCGCCCGGAGAGGTACATCCCGGTCAGCGAGTCGGCGTGCTCGAGGAGCCCTTGGACGGTGCCGGAGTGCACCACCTTGCCGCCGTGCTCGCCTGCGCCGGGACCGATGTCGACGACCCAGTCGGCGGTCGCGATCGTGTCCTCGTCGTGCTCGACGACGATGAGGGTGTTGCCGAGGTCGCGCAGCCGCGTCAGCGTCTCGATGAGCCGGTGGTTGTCGCGCTGGTGCAGGCCGATCGAGGGCTCGTCGAGGACATAGAGGACTCCGACGAGGCCAGAGCCGATCTGGGTGGCCAGCCGGATCCGCTGCGCCTCGCCGCCGGAGAGCGTGCCCGCCGGCCGGTCGAGCGACAGGTAGTCGAGCCCGACGTCGAGCAGGAAGCCGAGCCGCGCGTCGATCTCCTTGATGACGCGCTCGGCGATCTGCTGCTCCCGCACGGTGAAGTCGACGTTGTCGAGGAACCCGGCAGCCTCGCTGATCGCGAGCCCGCAGACGTCCGAGATGTTCTTCCCGCCGACGAGCACCGCGAGCGACTCGGGCTTGAGCCGGGCGCCCTTGCAGGCCGGGCACGGCACCTCGCGCATGTACCCCTCGTAGCGCTCGCGGCTCCACTCGCTGTCGGTCTCGGCGTGGCGACGCTTGATGAACGGCACCGCGCCCTCGAAGCCCGTCGTGTAGGACCGGTCCCGGCCGTAGCGGTTCTTGTAGCGCACGTGGACCTTGTAGTTCTGCCCGTGGAGCACGGCCTCCTTGGCCCGCGCCGGCAGCGCACGCCAGGGGACGTCCATCGAGAACTTCATGTCCTCGGCGAGGGCGGACAGGACGCGCTGGAAGTACTCCGCGGAACCGGAGCCCTGGGCCCACGGCTGGATGGCGCCCTCGGCGAGGGTCAGCTCGTCGTCGGGCACGACGAGCTCCGGGTCGACCTCGAGCTCGGTGCCGATGCCGGTGCAGGTGGTGCACGCGCCGAAGGGCGAGTTGAACGAGAACGACCGCGGCTGGATCTCGTCCATGCCGAGCGGGTGGTTGTTGGGGCAGGCCATCTTCTCGGAGAAGCGACGCTCGCGGTCCTTGTCCTTCGGGTCGCGGTCCACGAAGTCGACGAGCACGATCCCACCGGCGAGGCCCAGGGCGGTCTCGACCGAGTCCGTCAGGCGCCGCTTGGCGCCGGCGTCGTCGCCCTTGGCCACGAGCCGGTCGACGACGACCTCGATGGTGTGCTTCTTCTGCTTCTCGAGGGCCGGAGGCTCGGTCAGCGAGATGACCTCGCCATCGACCCGGGCGCGTGAGAAGCCCTTGGTCTGGAGCTCGCCGAAGAGGTCGACGAACTCACCCTTGCGACCCTGCACGACCGGCGCGAGCACCTGGAACCGGGTGCGGTCCTCGAGGGTGAGCAGCTGGTCGACGATCTGCTGCGGGGACTGGCGGGTGACCGGCTCACCACACACGGGGCAGTGCGGACGCCCGGCGCGCGCGAACAAGAGCCGGAGATAGTCATAGACCTCGGTGATGGTGCCGACGGTCGACCGCGGGTTGCGGTTGGTCGACTTCTGGTCGATCGACACCGCCGGCGAGAGGCCCTCGATGAAGTCGACGTCCGGCTTGTCCATCTGCCCGAGGAACTGCCGGGCGTAGGCCGACAGCGACTCGACGTAGCGTCGCTGGCCCTCGGCGAAGATCGTGTCGAACGCGAGGCTCGACTTGCCCGACCCGGAGAGCCCGGTGAAGACGATGAGACTGTCTCGGGGAAGGTCGACGGAGATGTCGCGGAGGTTGTGCTCGCGGGCTCCGCGGACGACCAGGGAGTGGGGGTTGCCGGTGGGCATTACAGTCACGCGCAACATGCTAGGTGCGGCCACCGACAACGCCGAATGCGATCTGTCCGGAGGGAGCCACGACCGCCCCCGCCTGCCAGGCGGCATACTCGGACCATGCAGCCAGCTGACGTGACCCCGGCCCTGGTGGCCGCCGAGACCGAGCGCGTCGTCGCGACCGCAGCCTCCTTCGACGACCTCGCCGTCTCGGCGCCCTCGATCTGCGAGGGCTGGTCGCGCGGTCACGTCCTGACCCACATCGCGCGAAACGCCGACGCCCTCGCCCGGGTCTGCGCCGTCGCCACCGACGGCGTCTCCGGGTCGATGTACGACAGCAACGAGTCACGCGACACCGAGATCGAGGCGGGAGCCGGACGCCCGGCGGCCGACCAGACGGCCGACGTCCGTGAGTCGGCCGCTCGGCTCGCCGGCCGGCTCGAGAGCCTCCAGCCCGAGCATGCTGAGCTGACCGTCCCGCGCACGCCGGGCGGCGAGCGTCTCATCGCCGTCGGCGGTGTGCCCTACCTGCGCCTTCGCGAGCTCGTCTACCACCATGTGGACCTCGATGCCGGCTACACCTTCGCCGACGCGCCCGCCGACGTCGTGGCGATGCTCCTTGCCGACGCGGTCGCACGGCTCGGCAACGAGGACGAGCCACCGGCGATCACGGTGACCACCGACGAGGGCGGCCACTTCGTGATCGGCGCCGGGACGACCCAGGTCGCGGGCCCGCAGGCGGCGGTCCTGACCTGGATCGCTCGGAGCAGGACCGACGGCGTGACCTTCGACGGCCCGGTGCCGGTCCTGCCGTTCGGGGGCTGACCGATGGGCTATACGGGCAAGGTGTCTCCTGGCGGGCCGGTCGACGTGCGGGAGCTCGAAGACCTGACGATCCGCAAGCTGTCGGTGTCCTCCTTCGACAACAACGTGTACCTGCTGACCTGCCGGGCCACCGGTGCCCAGCTGCTCGTCGACGCCGCCGACGAGGCACGTCGGATCCTCGAGCTCATCGCTTCAGGGGGTGCCGGCCTCGACGTGCTGGTGACGACACACCGGCACGGCGACCACGCGCGCGCGCTGGCCGAGGTGGCCACGGCGACCGGCGCTCGAACGGTCGCCGGCGCGGACGACGCCGACGACCTGCCGATCGTCGTCGACCAGCGCGTGGGCCAGGCCGACACCCTCACCTTCGGTGACGTGACGCTGGACGTCATCCATCTCAGAGGTCACACCCCGGGCTCGATCGCGCTCGCGTACGACGACCCGCACGGGCACACGCACCTGTTCACCGGAGACAGCCTGTTCCCCGGCGGCATCGGCAACACCAAGAACCCCGGGCAGAGCTTCGACGCCCTCATCGAGGACGTCACGACGCGCGTCTTCGACGTCTACGACGACGACACGTGGTTCTACCCCGGCCACGGCAACGACTCGACGCTCGGCGCCGAGCGGCCCCATCTCGAGGAGTGGCGCGCCCGGCGCTGGTGAGACTCAGGAGACCCCGACGGCGTATGCCGTCGCGCCCCTCGGCTTGTCACGAACCCCGGGTGCCCCCGCCCGGCAGCCGGACCCGGAAGCGCGTGTCGCCCGGCTCCGACTCGATCTCGATGGTTCCGCCGTGCCGCTCGACCACGATCCGCCGCGCGATGTCGAGTCCCAGACCGGTGCCCTTGCCCACGCCCTTGGTCGTGAAGAAGGCCTCGAAGGCCCGCTCCTTCGCCTCCCGGCTCAGCCCGGGGCCGGTGTCACCGATCTCGACACATACGCCGTGTCCGTCGCGCCGCGTCGTCACCGTCAGCGTGCCGGAGCCCTCCATGGCGTCGACGGCGTTGTCGATCAGGTTCGTCCACACTTGGTTGAGCTCCCCGGGCATCGCCTCGATCGACGGCACGTCGGTGCCCCAGTCCCGCACCACGGTCACTCCGCCACGCAGCTTCGGGCCGAGCACCAGCAGCGTGCTCTCGATGCCATCCCGCACCTCGATGAGCTGGAACGAGGCCTTGTCCATCTGGGAGTAGGACTTGATCGCGCCGACAAGCTCGGAGACCCGACGCGTCGACTCTCTGACCTCGGCGAGCAGGGATGTCGCCGCCACGGTGCTCGCCACCCAGGAGACTGCCGCGACGAGGGCGGCGGGGGGAACCGCGCTCGCCACCTTCTCGCACCAGTCGACCCGGGCGCCTGCGGCGGCGAGCGTCGGGGCCAGGGCCCAGGAGCGCGGCACGTCGTGATCCTCGAGCCAGTCGCCGAGCTCCTCCTCCCGGTCTGCGAGCTCGAGCGCGTCGGGTGGCGCGCCGGGCTGCAGCGCCGGTGGCGTGAGCTCGTGCCGCAGGCCGTCGAGTGCCGTGAACTGGTATGGCGAGAGGTCTCCGTCCGCCATCTGCTGCAGCGAGCCGAGTGCGCCGGCGAGGGCTTCCTCGAGCTCCGCCGCGGAGCGGCTGGCCGCGGAAGCCGGGTTGTTGATCTCGTGGGCGAGGCCGGCAGCCAGGGTGCCGAGCGTGACGAGAGCGCTGCGCTGCCGGGCCGTCGCCTCGATCGAGCGCGCCGTCCCGTACAACCCGGCGACGAGATGCCCGCCGAGCGGGAACCACGCGTTCATCAGCTCATGGAGACGCGGCGCGGGGAGCTTGAGCAGGCGGCCGGGGGACACGCCCCGTGCCGTCGCGAGATAGACACCGTTCTCGTCCCACGCGCGGAAGCCGCCGGCCCAGCGGCCGGGAACGTCCATCCGCCCGACCACCACGTCCTCGCGGCCGATCCGGCGGACGAGCTCGAGAGCGCCGTCGAGCAGGACCCACCAGTAGTCGGCGTGCTGCCCCTCGACGAACTGGACCTCGCCGGGGACGATGGGCGACTCGTCGGCTGCCTCGAGCAGCTCGTCGAGCTGGGCGTCGCTGAGACCGGTGAACAGGGCGATCGCTCGAAGGTCTGCCCGGGTGATCATTGCTCGCTCCTCATCCGGCTCTCATCCGGCTCTCATCCGAAGCTCGTCCGACAGGTCAGACCGTGGCGAGATAGCGGTGCACGAAGTAGACGGACATCGCACCCTCCCCCACCGCGGACGCCACCCGCTTCATCGAGTCGAGCCGGACGTCACCGGCTGCGAAGACTCCGGGCAGGCTCGTCTCCAACGCGAAAGGAGGCCGGGGAAGGGACCACGAGGCTCCCGCCGTCTCACGGACGAGGTCCTGCCCGGTGACGATGAAGCCGTGCTCGTCACGTGCGACGTCACCGCCGAGCCAGTCGGTCCGCGGCGAAGCGCCGATGAAGACGAACAGCCAGGAGGCGGGGACCTGGAACGTACTCCCGTCGTGGCGGTCGGCCAGGGTGAGCGACTCCAGATGTCCGTCTCCCGCGGCTCCCACCACCTCCGTACGCGTGCGGACGTCAATGACCTCCGACGCGACGATCCGCTCCACGAGATACTGCGACATCGAGGCCTCGAGCGAATCGCCGCGCACCACGAGCGTGACGCGCTTCGCGAACCGCGCGATGTTGAGCGCGGCCTGGCCGGCCGAGTTGGCCGCGCCCACGATGTAGACCTCGTCGCCGGCGCACTGGGACGCCTCGCTCGCGTTGGCGCCGTAGTAGACACCCCGGCCGACGAGGGCGGCCACGCCATCGGCCTCGAGTCTGCGGTACGAGACCCCGGTGGCGAGGATGACGCTTCGAGCCTCGATGTCGTCGCCTCCCTCGACACGTACGGCCCGCACCGGGCCTCTCGACTCGAGCGCGACGACGTCCCGGGCCAGGACCATCTCGGCCCCGAACCGCTGGACCTGCGCGATGGCCCGCGCGGCGAGATCAGAGCCGGTGAGCCCCCGTGGGAATCCGAGGTAGTTCTCGATGGCCGCGCTCTGCGCAGCCTGTCCCCCGGGGGCGGCGTGCTCGACGACGACGGTGCTGAGACCTTCTGATGCGGCATACACCGCGGCGGCGAGACCGGCCGGTCCGCCTCCGACGATGCACACGTCGTAGATGTCGCGCTCCGCGCGGGTGCGCAGCCCCAGTGCGGTCGCGAGGTCGACCAGCGAGGGCCCGCACAGTGTGTCCCGGTCGGGGATGAGCACCAGGGGCAGATCCGACGGCGGGGCACCGGACAGGTCGAGCAACCGCGTGCCCTCCGCGTCCAGCTCGACGTCGTACCAGACGTAGGGGACGTGGTTGCTGGTGAGGAACGTCTTGACCTCGTGGCTGTGCTCCGACCAGCGGTGGCCGACGACGCGGACGTCACCCGTGTGCTCGGGGTGAGCGTTGTGCCAGTCGCCGAGCAGGTCGTCGACGACGGGGTAGAGGCGCTCCTCGGGTGGGTCCCACGGCTTGAGGAGGTAGTGGTCGAGCCCGATGTCGTTGATCGCCTGGATCGCGACCTCGGTGTCGGCATATGCCGTCAGCAGCAGCAGCTTCGCGTCGGGCGCCAGCTCGCGGACCTGCGCCAGCAGCTCGATGCCGGTCATCCCGGGCATCCGCTGGTCGGATGCGACGAGAGCGAGCGGCTGGTCCCGGAGCGCGAGGCGCTTGATGATGTCGAGGGCCTCTGCGCCGGACTGGGCACGCACGACGCGGTGGGCCGCACCATAACGGGCGCGCAGGTCGCGCGCGATGGCAGCCGAGACGGGTGGGTCGTCGTCGACCGTGAGGATGGTCGGCTTGCTCACCGGCTCAGCGTACGAGTGACGCGCCCGCACGTCCGCTGACTCGCCGAAGTCCGTCCGCCGATGTGAGGTGGGTGGGACGGGGCGGTCACTCGACCTGGGCTGGAACCCGGTCAGGCGGACTCGAGGGTGTCCTCGATGTCGCTGGACTCGACCTCGTCGATGAGTGACTCCAGCTCCACCCGGAGGAAGTCGAGGTCATCGGGGACGTTGATGAGGATGAAGTGGCGACGTGGGTTGTTGGCCACACAGAGCCCGATGCCGAGCCGGGACCTGCCGTGCCGGTCGCGCCAGGCGCGTTCGAGCTGGGGACCGCCTTGCCAGTCGACGGGCGCGTGCAGCCAGCCCTGGACGTCGACGAGGTCGCCATCAGGTCCGTGACGCCGGTTCTTCGGGGGATCGAATCCCTCGAGGGTGACTCGTTCATCCATGTTTTCGACGGTACTCCTGACAGCCGTTTGCGAGAACGGAACGACGACCGGCGAGTCCCCATCGTCACCGCACCGACACACACCCATCCTGTGGCTCCCAGGGAATGAACACGGAATGCCCAGCATCAGCAATGCCGCGTGCGGACGGTGTCGGGCCACCTGAGAGCGGGATGCGAGGATGTCCGACGTGACCCTCTCCGCCTTGCCTGTCGCCGCCACGCACGTCGCCGCCGTCCCCGTCACCACGGTGTGGTCGAGCCCGGACAGCCCGCGCGGCGTGGACGAGCCGATGGTGAGGGACGCGCCCGACGCGGTGGCCTGGCTCGCTGCGCTCGACGCGAACGCGAGCGACGACGAGTCCGGCGACGGGCGCCTGGGCCTGCACGGGCGCGTGGAGTCGCAGCTGCTGGACGGGGAGCCCGTCGTCGTCACCGAGCTCGACGGCACCGGTCGGTGGGCACACGTCGTCGCACCCTGGCAGCTGTCTCCCAAAGACGGCCGCGGCTACCCGGGCTGGGTGCCGGCTGCGCACCTGCGCCCCGTGAGCCCTGAGGACGTCGCCCTCAACCGGACGCCGGCCGCGGACGCTGACCTCGACGGCTCCGGCTCTGAGGCAGAGCACCCGGCGATCGCCTTGGCGCGCAAGCACATCGGGCTCCCCTACCTGTGGTCCGGTCTGTCTCCGTTGGGGTTCGACTGCTCGGGCCTCGTCCTGCACACGTGGCGCCGGTTGGGCCAGGTCGTCGCGCGTGACGCGTACGCGCAGGCTGAGTTCGCAGCGCCCGTCGCCCTGGGCGAGGTCCAGCCGGGCGACCTCTACTTCTTCGCCCGACCCGGCCAGCGCGTGCATCACGTCGGCATCGTCGTGGACCGGGGCCGGATGGTCCATGCCTCGGAGACGGGCGGCGTCCTCGTCGAGGAGGACCTGTCCACCGAGCGGATCGCGACGCTGGTGGCCGCTGGGCGGCTCCCGCTCCCGTGAAGGTCGACCACCGCACTGCGCCCCTGCTGGTCCTCGGGGGTGTCGTCTCTGTCCAGTTCGGCGGCGCCTTCGCTGCCACCCTGGTCCCGCGGATCGGCGCGGCCGGGTCGGTCTTCCTTCGCCTCGTCTTCGCGACGCTGATCCTGTATGCCGTCGCCCGGCCATCGTGGCGACGCCGCTCCCGGTCGGACTGGGTCACGGTCATCCTTTTCGGCCTCGCCCTGGCGGCGATGAACACCGCGTTCTACGCCTCGCTCGCACATCTGCCGATCGGCGTCGCGGTGACCATCGAGTTCCTCGGACCGCTCGGACTGGCCGCCATCCTGAGCCGCCGACCTCGGGACTTCCTCGCCGTGGCCGCTGCGGCTCTCGGCGTCGCCCTCGTCTCGGGCGCCTTCGACAGCTCGTGGAACCGGTTCGACCGGATCGGCATCCTCTTCGCGGCGATCGCGGGAGTGATGTGGGCGGCATACATCGTGATGAGCCAGCGAACCGGCAAGGCGTTCCATGGACTCGACGGGCTCGCGCTCGCCCTCATCGTGTCGAGCATCGTCGTGGCGCCGCTCGGGCTGACGACCATCCACACCTGGACGCCGCGCGACGTCGCCCTCGGTCTCGCGATCGCGGTGCTGTCCTCGGTGCTGCCCTACTCACTCGAGCTGGTCGCGTTGCGTCATCTCGCGCAACACGTCTTCGGGATCCTGCTCAGCCTCGAGCCCGTCGTCGCCGCCTTCGCCGGCTTCGTGGTGCTGGGCCAGGTCCTCGACGCCCCACAGCTCGTCGGAATGGGCCTGGTCGTCGTCGCCTCCGCCATCGTCCTGGGCTCGCAGGAGCGGCCGGCCTCCCCGGACGCGTCGGTCGGGCCGGGCTGATGCTCGACTTGACCTCAAGTCGACGTGAAGTCCTACCGTCGCGCCATGCCGATCAGCCCGAATGCCGACGCAACCGTGAGTGACTCGCGCACGGACTCACGACGTGGCGAGACCAGCGGCGGTCTGCTCTCGCCGGCCCTGCGCGCAACCACGATCGGCGTGCTGGCCCTCGTCTCCCTGCACGCCTTCGAGGCTCTCGCCCTGACCACCGTCATGCCGACGATCGCTGCCGAGCTGCACGGCGAGTCCCTCTACGCGATGGCCTTCACCGCGACGCTCGCGAGCGGGATCGTCAGCATCGTCTGGTCGGGCAACCTGGCCGACCGGCACGGCCCGCGACCGCCACTGGTCCTGGGCCTCGTGCTCTTCTGTGCCGGGCTGGTCGTCGCGGGCCTCGCACCGTCGATGGTGGTGCTCGTCGGCGCTCGGGTCGTGCAAGGACTCGGCGCGGGGATGACCAGCACGGCGCTCTACGTCCTCGTCACGCGCGTCTACCCGCAGCGGCTGCACACCGCGATCCTGGCCGGCTTCTCGGCGGCCTGGGTCGTCCCCTCCGTCGCGGGTCCGTTCGTCGCCGGCGTCATCACCCAGGCTCTCGGATGGCGCTGGGTCTTCGGGCTCGCCATCCTCGTGCTCATCGTCGCTGCGGCCCTGCTCGCGCGCATCGTCCGTGGCCTTCGCCAGGAGGCCGTCGACCTGCCGTGGCGCTGGCGGGCGCTGGGCGCCTCGGTCGTTCTTGCTGTCGCCGTCCTCGCGCTGAACTCGGTCGCGGGCAGCCTCGACGCCCTGGCGGTCGTCGTCGTGGTCGTCGGCCTCGTGACCATCGGGCTCATGCTCGCGCCCCTGACGCCACGGGGCACCCTGTGGGCAGCGCGCGGGCTGCCGACCGACATCCTGCTGCGAGCCCTCGCCTTCGCGGCGTTCAGCGGCACGGAGATCTACCTGCCACGGTTCCTCACGGAGCGCGACCACCTGAGCCCCAGCCTCGCCGGCCTCTCGCTCACCCTCACCGGCGTGACCTGGTTCCTCGGCTCCTGGGTCCAGGGCCGCTGGGAGGATCGGTTCGAGATCGGCCGAACCGCGGCCGTGTCGATGGCCACGATCACCCTCGCCCTGGCGGGACTCGCCGTTGCCGTGGCCGCCGGTGCGCCGGCTTGGGTCGTCATCGTCATCTTCCCGGTCGTCGGCCTGGGCATCGGGACGCAGTATCCGCGCGTGACGGCCCAGGCCCTGGCTCGGGCCGAGGCGACGCAGCAGGGGTTCGTCAGCTCCGCCCTGCAGATCGGCGACTCCTCCGGTGGCGCGACGGCGATCGCCCTCTCGGCCGTCGTGTTCGCGGCTGCGGGGTCCGTCGTCCCAGGCGCCTACGTCGCCGTCTTCGGCGCCATGGCCGTGCCGGCTCTCGTCGGATGGATCGTGGCGCACCGGGTCCGCTGACCACCGACGTCACCCCGGCGTACGCCCGAGCGACCGCACGCCAACCAGCAGGACGAAGGGGCCGAGCGATCATGTCGCTCGGCCCCCCACGTCGCCTGTCAGTGGTGCACGGAGTCCGTCGGGTGGTGGTCGGCACCAGCCTCGAGCGCGGCGTCGCGACGAGACTTCCAGAGGCTCGCGATGGTCGTGACGCCGAGGATGAGCACGATGGCGCCCAGCGACACGACGATCGGGATGTCCGGGATGTTGTCGAACTTCTGGCCGCCGTTGAGGAACGGCAGGTTGTTCTCGTGCAGCGCGTGCATGACGAGCTTCACGCCGATGAAGCCGAGCAGCACGGCCAGGCCGATGCTGAGGTAGACCAGCTTCTTGAGCAGCCCACCGATGAGGAAGTACAGCTGCCGCAGGCCCATCAGGGCGAAGATGTTCGCCGTCAGGACGAGGAACGGCTCCTTGGTGAGACCGTAGATCGCCGGGATCGAGTCGAGGGCGAAGAGCAGGTCGGTCGTGCCGAGCGCCAGGATGACGATGAACATCGGGGTGACGAGGCGCTTGCCCTTCTCGACGACGGTGAGGTGCGCGCCGTTCCACCGCTTGGTCGCGGGGAAACGCCGCTCGACCCACAGCAGGAAGCGGTTCTCGTGGTACTCCTCGTCGTCGCTCTCCCCTCCACTCGCGAGCTTGACCGCCGTGTAGATGAGGAACGCCCCGAAGATGTAGAACACCCAGGCATAGCTGTTGATCACCACGGCCCCGAGCCCGATGAAGATGCCTCGGAGCACGATGGCGATGACGATGCCGATCATCAGGGCGGACTGTTGCAGCTTCGGTGGCACCTTGAAGCTGGCCATGATCAGCAGGAACACGAAGAGGTTGTCGACGGACAAGGAGTACTCGGTCAGCCAGCCGGCATAGAACTCGCCGGCGAACTGGCCGCCCCACTCGAACCACACGAAGAGGCCGAACACGACCGCTGCGCCGATGTAGAAGGCCAAGTGCCTGCCGGCCTCGGCCATCGTCGGCACGTGAGGCCGTCGCGCGATGACGAACACGTCGACGATCAGGAACGCCGACATCAACCCGATGGTGAGGAACCAACCCCAGACGGGAACGTTCATGGATGCAAACCCTTCCGGTCACCAGACAGTAACCGGAGGTCTCTCCCGCCCGACAGTGCCCTGCGGCGGACCGACGGGACCGGGAGCCGAGTGCTGGCGCTCCGTGATGACGAGCCCGTCGCGTGGGGGATACTCCCCTCCGTGAACGCCTGATCCTCTCATCCCCGGCCAGGGGAGCTCAAATCGGTCCGCCCACTGGGCGAGCTGCCTCGGAGCATGTCAGCGGGCGGTGCCGTCAACGGGTCGCGGCGCTCATCTGACGGAGCTCCTTCTTGAGCTCACCGATCTCGTCACGCAGGCGGGCGGCGAGCTCGAAGTGCAGCTCGGCGGCGGCCTGGTGCATCTGCGTGGTCAGCTCCTGGATCAGCGAGGCGAGGTCGGCCGCCGCCAGGTCCGCCGGGCGGTTGGAGACACCACCGGCAGAGACCCCGAGGTCGGCTGTCATCGCGCCCCTGCCCGCGCCGGTCTTGCCGCGCGACTGCATGCGGCCCGAGCCGATGAGCTCCGCGGTGTCGGCGTCCTCACGCTGGAGCAGGTCGGTGATGTCGGCGATCTTCTTGCGCAGCGGCGTCGGGTCGATGCCGTGCTCGGTGTTGTAGGCGATCTGCTTCTCGCGGCGACGGTTGGTCTCGTCGAGGGCGTCCTGCATCGACGGCGTGATCTTGTCTGCGTACATGTGCACCTGGCCCGACACGTTGCGGGCGGCGCGGCCGATGGTCTGGATGAGGGACCTGGTCGAGCGGAGAAAGCCTTCCTTGTCCGCGTCGAGGATCGACACGAGAGAGACCTCCGGGAGGTCAAGGCCCTCGCGGAGCAGGTTGATGCCGACGAGGACGTCGAAGATCCCGGTGCGCAGCTCGCGCAGCAGCTCCACGCGGCGCAAGGTGTCGACCTCGCTGTGCAGGTACCGGACGCGGACACCCTTGTCGAGCAGGTAGTCGGTGAGGTCCTCCGCCATCTTCTTGGTCAGGGTCGTCACGAGCACACGCTCGTTGCGCTTGGTGCGCTCCTGGATCTCGTGGATGAGGTCGTCGATCTGGCCCTTCGTCGGCTTGAGCACGACCTCGGGGTCGACCAGCCCGGTCGGGCGGATGATCTGCTCGACGGGTCGGCCGGAGCGGGCCAGCTCGTACTCGCCCGGCGTCGCCGACAGGTAGATGGTCTGGCCGATGCGCTCGAGGAACTCCTCCCACTTCAGCGGGCGGTTGTCCATCGCGCTCGGCAGGCGGAACCCGTGCTCGACCAGCATGCGCTTGCGCGACATGTCGCCTTCGTACATCGACCCGATCTGCGGGACCGTCTGGTGCGACTCGTCGATGACGAGCAGGAAGTCATCCGGGAAGTAGTCGAGCAGGCAGTTCGGCGCGGAGCCGGCCGTGCGGCCGTCGATGTGGCGGCTGTAGTTCTCGATGCCGTTGCAGAACCCGACCTGGCGCATCATCTCGATGTCGTACGTCGTGCGCATCCGGAGTCGCTGCGCCTCGAGCAGCTTGCCCTGCTTCTCGAAGAGCGCCAGCTGGTCCTCCAGCTCGAGCTCGATCCCGCGGATCGCACGATCCATCCGCTCCGGGCCGGCGACGTAGTGGGAGGCCGGGAAGACGTACATCTCCTGCTCCTCGTTGACCACCTCTCCGGTCACGGGGTGCAGCGTGTAGATCCGCTCGATCTCGTCGCCGAAGAACTCGATGCGGACCGCCAGCTCCTCGTAGACCGGGATGATCTCGACCGTGTCGCCGCGCACCCGGAAGGTGCCCCGGGTGAAAGCCAGGTCGTTGCGGGTGTACTGCATCTCGACGAACCGGCGCAGGAGCAGGTCGCGCTCGATCTCCATCCCGACCCGGACGCTCGTCATGCGGTCGACATACTCCTGCGGCGTACCGAGGCCGTAGATGCATGACACCGAGGCGACGACGATGACATCGCGGCGGGTCAGCAGCGAGTTGGTCGCCGAGTGGCGCAGCCGCTCGACCTCGTCGTTGACCGACGAGTCCTTCTCGATGTAGGTGTCCGTCTGCGGGATGTACGCCTCAGGCTGGTAGTAGTCGTAGTACGACACGAAGTACTCGACGGCGTTGTTGGGCAGCAGCTCCCGGAACTCGTTGGCCAGCTGGGCCGCGAGCGTCTTGTTCGGGGCCATGACGAGCGTCGGCCGCTGGACCTGCTCGATGAGCCACGCCGTCGTCGCCGACTTACCTGTGCCCGTGGCGCCGAGCAGCACGGTGTCCTGCTCTCCCTGCTTGACGCGCCGGGTGAGCTCGGTGATGGCCTGCGGCTGGTCGCCGCTCGGCTGGTACTCCGAGATGACCCGGAAAGGGGCCACGGTGCGCTGGAGGTCGGTCGTGGGACGCATGGGTCAACCGTACGTCTCACGACCGACAGCGCTCATCGCGCTAGCGCCGGCGGGCAAGGCGCTCCTCGTCCTCGTCGGTCCAGCAGGGTCGCAGCTCGACCGTCTCTCCAGGACCGGTGAACGTGGTCGCGATCTGCTCGGCGCGCTCTCTCGAGGCGACGTCGACGAGGAAGAAGCCGGCCAGGTGCTCCTTGGACTCGGCGTACGGCCCGTCGGTCGCCACCGGAGTACCACCGTCCCAGCGGAACAGTCGGGCGTCGGAGGGGGCGCCGAGCGCCTCACCACCCGTGAGCTCGCCGCTGCTCGACAGCTCGGTGAGCAGCGCCTCGAAGTCGGCGTTGAGCCGCTCGCGCTCCGACGCCGGCAGCGCCTGGTGCTCGGCGACGAACTCCCCCGTGGGGTGACCCCACGGCTGCGGGTTGGAGTGGATCAGGATGACGTACTTCACGGTCGTGCTCCTTTCGGGGGGTGTGCGGCCGGTCGACCGCCCACAGCAGAGACGTCGGAGCCGCATCGTCGTTCTCGACGCCCGCCCGGGACCGAGTCCGGCCACCAGGACACGCCCCGACGCCGAGCGGGTGTGCTCGGTCCCCACCTCAGCACGGCACCGTCACGGCACGCGGTAGGTCCACTCGGGCGTGGCGAACTTCGTGTCGACCAGCTGCTGGGCCTCGGCCAGCTCCTCCGGCGTGTAGTCAGCGTCCTTGGTGCGGTAGCGGCGCGCGAACGACGCGGCGAACGACTCGAGGATGCCGTCCCGGCTCAGGCCGGTCTGCGACCGCATCGGGTCGACCCGCTTGTTCGCGGACTTCGTCCCCTTGTCCGAGAGCTTCTCGCGCCCGATGCGGAGCACCTCGAGCATCTTGTCGGCGTCGATGTCGTAGGCCATCGTCACGTGGTGGAGCACAGCGCCCGCAGCGAAGCGCTTCTGTGCCGCCCCGCCGATCTTGCCCTTGTCGCTCGCGATGTCGTTGAGGGGCACGAAGTGTGCCGAGACCCCAACGTCGGAGAGGGCACCGATGACCCACTCGTCGAGGAACGCGTAGGAGCGCTCGAAGCTGAGGCCCTCCACCAGCGAGGTCGGGACGACGAGCGAGTAGGTGATGGTGTTGCCCGGCTCCATGAACATGGCGCCGCCGCCGGAGACCCGGCGCACGACGTCGATGTGATGCCTGGCAGCGCCGTCGGGGTCGACCTCGTTGCGGACGGACTGGAACGAGCCGATCACGACGAGCGGGCTGTCCCAGTCCCAGAAGCGAAGGGTCGGCGGCCGCACACCGGCTGCCACCTCCCGGGCGATGACCTCGTCGAGCGCGACGTGCATGGCCGGGTGGAGCACTGTGGCGGGGATGACGTCGAAGACATGGTCATCCCAGCCGGTCGCCTTGCCCAGGGCGCGCCGTACGGCGATCCCGACCGACTCGGCCGTGAAGCCGATGAGCGATACGTCGTCGGCCAGCGCCCCGGTCACCGCAGACGCGAGCTGCTCGACACCCGCGTCGACGGGCATGCCCGTGAGGGCGGCGTTGATGTCGCCGAGGGCGTCGTCGGGCTCGAGGAAGAAGTCGCCGGACACGCTGACGTCGGTCAGCCGTCCGTCAACGATCTCGAGGTCGACCGCAACGAGCTTGCCACCGGGAACCTTGTACTCACCGCGCATGACACGCACAACACGCGATCACGCCGCCGTATGCCGCCGCTTGCCGTTGCCTGCCGTCGGATGTCGTGCGGCCGGCCCCGAGATCCGCGAAGTCGCACGCCGGACGCACCGGCTCGGTCAGGGCTCGGGACGCCAGCCGGTCCGGGCCGCCCAGGCCCGGGCGCGCTCGAACGCACCCTCGAACCACGGCTCCTTGGCCTCGACGTATGCCTCGGTGGAGCCGTCCGCCGCCAGGAGCCGGCGTTTCTCGCCGGCGTACGAGGCGCGCTCGGCAGGGTCGTGCACCAGCCAGTCCCGGAAGAGCAGCGCGAACCGCCACCCGGGGCTCCCGTGCTCGCGGACGTGGACGTGGACGTGCTCGCAGGGGTCGCAGCCGCCCCAGAACCGCTTCGTCCACCCGGCCGGGTCGGCGCCGGAGGGATGCGGAGTGTCCTGGGTGTTGCCCTCGACGAGGACGTAGCCGGCGTCCCGGAGGGACGTCTCGACCTCGTCGCGGTCGGCGTCGGCGAGGTGACGTACCCCGACCTGGACGTCGATGACGTCCTTCGCCAGCAGCCCCGGCACCGCGGTCGACCCGACGTGTGACACCTCGGTGGCCACGCCGCTCGCTGCCAGGGCTGCGCCGATCTTGGCCACGACTCGCTGACCACGTGCTCCCCAGTCGGCGCGCGGCTCGACGACCGCCCCCCGCTCCGGACGCTTGGTCCGTATGCCGTCTCGCAGGTTCGCGGCATACGGCTCGATCCGCTCATGCCACAACCGGTCGACGGCCTCTTCGAGCTCCGTCGGGGTCCCGGTGTTCTCGAGGACCACATCGGCCACCAGCCGGCGCTGCTCGTCGCTCGCCTGGGTGGCGATGCGATGCCGGGCATCCTGCTCGACCAGGCCCCGCTGCTCGACCAGCCGCCGGACCCTCGTCTCGACGTCGGCAGCCACGACGACTGTGAGGTGCTCGTGCACCCAGAGCCCTCGCTCGACGAGGAGCGGCATGTCGAACACCGAGACGCTCCCGTCCGGTGCGGTCGACCTCAGCTGCGCGACACGTGCCGCGATGGCCGGAGTGGTGATGTCCTCGAGCTCGGCCAGCGCCTCGGGGTCCGGAAAGACGATCGCCGCGAGCCCGGCCCGGTCCAGTGTGCCGTCGTCACGGATCACCTGCTCGCCGAACCGCTCGCGGATCCGCGCCAACGCCGGGGTGCCCGGCTCCACCACCTCGCGCGCAACCTGGTCGGCGTCGACGACGTGGGCGCCCAGGTGGGCCAGCCGCCCGGACACCGTCGACTTGCCCGAGCCGATCCCACCGGTGACCCCTATGCGCAGCACGCGGGCCAGCCTAGTGGCGGTCCTCGCCATCGCTCGCGCGGTCGAAGATCGCCAGGAGTCCCTCGGCCAGCCAGCCGGCATACATCTCGTGGGTCCAGCCGCAACGCCGCACGAACCGGTCGTAGATCTCCGGTGCCGAGACGACCCAGACCATGTCGATGAACCGCTCGCGGTCCAGCCGGGGAGGCAGCCCGTGTGCCTTCTCGAGCGCGTTGAGTGCGTTGGTGTTGCCCGCGCGACGCTCAGCGTCGATGGTGGCCACGAAGGCCTGCAGGCCGGCGTCTCCCCCGGCCCCCTGGGCGAGAATCACCCCGAGCAGCGGGCCGACGCGCTCGTAGATGGTCGCGCAGAGAGCGGCATAGGCGCGCACGAAGCCCTCGCGGTCCGGAGCCTGGGACATGGCCCGGAACTCGGGACGCTCCTGCATCGCGATCGGCTCGTCGTCGCCGACGAGCATGACGTCGTAGACCGCTTTGACAACGTCCGCCTTGCCGCCGATGGCGTTGTACACCGTCTGGGCACTCACGTCGGCCGACGCCGCGAGCTGGCTGACCGACATCGCGTGGTAGCCGTGGCGCAGCAGCATCTCGCGAGCGGCGTCGATGATCCGGCGGCGGGTCGCCTGCGCCGCCTCAGCCCGCGAGCTGTTGTCGTACGCCCGGTCTGTTGACATTGCGGTCCTTCGAATGGATCATATGTTCGCTGGAACGGCGTTCTAGCGAATGGGTGGGGTCAGGGGTCCCCATCCCGCTGCTGCACCTCGCGGTGCAACGGGAGCCAACAGCGGCGACCTGTTGCCGCACCGAGTGTGCCACGAACGCCCCGGCCCCCGCCGCGCGGGGAGACGGAGGGGGAGCGAGGGATCGGGTCGCAGGGCCCGGTCCCTCGCTGCCGTCAGGGTCCTGCTCCGGCGCCGGCAGTCCCGCTCGCAGGTGCTGCAGCGACGCTCAGCCGGGGTCGCTCGGCGAGGCGGGAGCCACCGCGCCGATCAGCGCGATGGCCCGGTCGGGATAGTCCGAGACGAGCCCGTCGACGCCCGCGTCGACCATCGCGCGCATGCGCGCCGGGTCGTTGACGGTCCACGGCAGCACGGAGAGCCCGAGGTCGTGCGCCTGGTCCACCAGTGCCCGGTCCACGATGATGTGCTCGGGCGAGATGACGTGAGCGCCGAGCTCGGCCACGGCCCCGCAGACGTCGTCGCCGTGGTCCTCGAACCGCACGCCGCCCGTCCACGGGCTCCCCTGCACCCACGTCACGTCCGCCTCGACCAGCGCCGACCTGGCGACGTGTGGCGCCACGCGGGCCGACAGCTCCAGCACCGACCAGTCGAAGGAGTGGACGAAGCACTGCCACTGGAGACCGAGGTCGTGCACGGTGTCCAGCACGCCGTCGAGCAGCACCTCGCGCCCCGCGACCTCACGCGCGTCGAGCGGGTTGACCTTGAGCTCGATGGTCCACCACACGTCCGGCGCCCGTTCCAGGCCGAACGTGAGCACCTCGCGCAGGGTCGAGATCCACGCGCCCGGAGCCGGGGCCTGGCCGGGGAAGCCGGGCAGGACCTGGCTGCCCACGTCGACGGTTCGCAGCTGCGCCAGGGTGAGGTCGGCGATGTGGGCCCCGATGAGGTCGGGGCCGGTGGGCAGGCACTTCAGGGGCAGCAGCATCGGGTCGTGCCACACGACGAGCTGCCGGTCGGCGGTCAGCCGGACGTCGAGCTCGACCCCGGTCACACCCGCGTCGAAGGCGGCCCGGAAGCTCGAGAGGGTGTTCTCCACCACGAGGCCCTTGGCACCGCGATGTCCCTCGATGTCGAAACGTCCCGAGGCCCAGGGGCCGACCCGCCGGTCTGCTTGGCTCACGGGACGACCGTAGACGAGAGCCCCGGACCCGTGTCGGATCCGGGGCTCTCGAAGAGCGGTCAGGCTCAGTTGCCGGTCAGCTTCTCCCGAAGCGCGGCGAGCGCCTCGTCGGACGCGAGGGTGCCCTCGGCCGGAGCCGGCGAGCCGCTGCGCGGGCCCTCGGAGTCGGACGAGTCGCCGGTCGCCGACGAGTAGGAGGTCGCCGTGCCGGCGCTGGACGCAGCCTCGGCGTCGGCCTTGTGCGCCGCGTCGACCTGCGCCTTGTGCGCCTCCCAGCGGGCGTGGGCCTCGGCGTACTGCCGCTCCCAGCGCTCGCGCTGGGCCTCGAAGCCCTCGAGCCACTCGTTGGTCTCGGGGTCGAAGCCCTCGGGGTACTTGTAGTTGCCCTGCTCGTCGTACTCCGCGGCCATGCCGTAGAGCGTCGGGTCGAACTCGGACACCGGGACGGAGTCGTCGTTGGCCTGCTTGAGCGACAGGGAGATACGACGACGCTCGAGGTCGATGTCGATGACCTTGACGAAGATCTCGTCGCCGACGTTGACGACCTGCTCCGGCAGCTCCACGTGGCGCTCGGCCAGCTCGGAGATGTGCACGAGGCCCTCGATGCCGTCCTCGACGCGCACGAACGCACCGAACGGGACGAGCTTGGTGACCTTGCCCGGGACGACCTGGCCGATGGCGTGGGTCCGGGCGAAGTGCTGCCAGGGGTCCTCCTGGGTCGCCTTCAGCGACAGGGAGACCCGCTCGCGGTCCATGTCGACGTCGAGCACCTCGACGGTGACCTCGGTGCCGACCTCGACGACCTCGGACGGGTGGTCGATGTGCTTCCAGGACAGCTCGGAGACGTGGACGAGACCGTCGACGCCGCCGAGGTCGACGAACGCACCGAAGTTGACGATGCTGCTCACGACGCCCTGGCGGACCTGGCCCTTCTGGAGCTCCTTGAGGAAGGTCGTGCGGACCTCCGACTGCGTCTGCTCGAGCCAGGCACGACGCGACAGGACCACGTTGTTGCGGTTCTTGTCGAGCTCGATGATCTTGGCCTCGATCTCCTTGCCGACGTACGGCTGGAGGTCACGGACGCGACGCATCTCGACGAGCGACGCAGGAAGGAAGCCGCGCAGGCCGATGTCGAGGATGAGACCACCCTTGACGACCTCGATGACGGTGCCGGTGACGACGCCGTCCTCCTCCTTGACCTTCTCGATCGTGCCCCAGGCGCGCTCGTACTGGGCGCGCTTCTTGGACAGGATCAGCCGGCCCTCCTTGTCCTCCTTCTGGAGAACGAGGGCCTCGACCTCGTCGCCGACACCGACGACCTCGGACGGGTCGACGTCGTGCTTGATGGACAGCTCACGCGAGGGAATGACGCCCTCGGTCTTGTAGCCGATGTCGAGCAGGACCTCGTCCCGGTCGACCTTGACGATGCGACCCTCGACGATGTCGCCGTCGTTGAAGTCCTTGATGGTCGCGTCGATGGCGGCAAGGATGTCTTCCTGAGAGCCGATGTCGTTGATGGCGACCTCAGGCGCGGTCTTCTCGACCGTGTTGGCAGTCATGTAGTAGGAACTCCGATTGTGGACAGTTAGGTTGGGGACCCCGGATCCTGAGCACGTGGCTCATCGACCCGACGTCTTGTGGACAGGTGCATCCCTGATCGTGCGCACACGAATGTGCTCGGCAATCCTATCGACGCTGTCAGCACCCGGTCAAAAGAACGCTGAGTATGCCGTGGATATGCCATGACCACGCCGAGCGATGCGACTCGCAGGCCGGCTCCCCCGGACGAGACGGTCGCGGCGAACCGGGCCTGGTGGGACGCCGAGGCCACGCCCTACTACGTGGAGCACGGCGCCTTCCTCGGTGACACCGACTTCGTGTGGGGACCCGAGCGGCTACGGGAGGAGGACGCGCATCTGCTCGGCGACGCCAAGGGTCAGGTCGTCCTCGAGATCGGAGCCGGGTCCGGGCAGTGCTCCCGCTGGCTCGCCGGACGCGGCGCGACGGTCGTGGCCACCGACCTGTCCGCCGGCATGGTGGCGACCGGGGTCGCGGTCAACGCAGCGGTCGACGAGGGAGCCCGCGTGCCGTTCGTGCAGTGCGACGGACGGTCCCTGCCGTTCGCCGAGGCTGTCTTCGACACCGTCTTCACGGCATACGGCGTGGTGCCGTTCGTGGCCGACTCCGACGTGGTCATGGCCGAGGTGGCGCGCGTGCTGCGCCCCGGTGGGCGGTTCGTCTTCTCGACGACGCACCCGGTCCGGTGGGCCTTCCCGGACGACCCCGGCCCGGACGGCCTGACGGCACGGCACTCGTACTTCGACCGCACCCCGTACGTCGAGCAGGACTCGGCGGGCCGCGCGACCTACGTGGAGCACCACCGCACGTTCGGCGACCGGGTCCGCGAGATCGCCGCTGCCGGTCTCACGCTCGTCGACGTCGTCGAGCCGGAGTGGCCGAGCGGCCACGACGAGCCGTGGGGCGGATGGTCGCCGCTGCGCGGCCGCGTCATCCCCGGCACCGCGATCTACGTCTGCACCAAGGCCTGAGCAGGGCCCACCCGTCCCGCCCGCCGGGCCTCCCGGTGAGGGGTCAGGCGACGGCGCGACGCTGCGAACGGGTGAGGCCGTCGAGCGCCTCCAGGCCCTCCGCGTCGTCATCACGGCTGGACGGGCCGGACCCGCGAGACGAGATCAGCAGGAGGACCCCGACGCCGATGAGGACCAGGCCCAGCACGATGCCCACGGGGCGAAGAGCACCGCCGACGAAGCCGAGCAGCTTGCCCTTGGTGCCCCAGGCCTTCGCGTTGTCCTGGACCGTCTGGTCGGTGTATCCGATCGTGCCCTTGGTCGTGGCGATCTCCCCGACGTCGCTGACCAGGGCCTTGTCCAGGACCTCCTGTCCCTTGATGAGCACGCCGGTGTTCGGCTCGACCCAGAGGGTCCGTGTGTTGCCGTACATCACCTTGGCCACGATGTCGTCCCCGGTCCGGTCGAAGATGCCCGCGGGGACCGGGCGGGTGGCCACCTCGGCGCGCGGGATGACCTGCTCGAAGACATACGTGTTGACGCCTGCGATGTTCTCCTCGCGGACGAAGTTGATGTCGACCGCCCGTCCGAGGTCACCGTCCCACCAGGGGTAGGTCTTCTTCTCGACCGCGAACGGGAACTTGAAGAACAGGCCCTCGTGCTTGACCGGCACCATCTTCTCGGGATCCTCCAGGTCGCCGGCCGAGCGCACGTCGGTCGTGGACCCGGTGGTGAGCCCAGTCGTCCGGTCGAACGTGACGATCTCGTTGCTGAAGGTCAACGGACCGACCCCGACCGCCTCCGACTTCACGCCGGTCTGCCAGACCGCGGTCGTGTCACGCTGGTCCGCCGGCACGGCGCCCGGGATGCCGACGACCATGCGGGTGCTGCGCACGCTGGCATCGGTCAGCTTGTCGTAATGAGCGGTGTCGCCCTCGGACCACAGCCGGAGCACGGACATGCCCTCGCCCTGCGACACCGACGTCGAGCTCTGGTCGAGCGGGACGGTCGTGAGCTGGTCGTAGATCAGCGGTTTGCCCAGGATGCCAAGGAGCAGGAGGGCGACGCCGAGCACCAGCGAAACGGCAGCGAGAACACGGCGCAACTGAGTGACTCCCGGGCTTGATGACAACGCTGTCAAGGACAGGCTACGCGCTGGTAACCTCACTTCGCGCGAAGCGTACCAGCGTGTACGGTGGCCGTCACCCACCACAGAGCACCACCTTGCAAGGACGCTAGGAGCCCCTCTTGACCGAGGTCGCCTCGGCCGGCGGACGACACCGGTCTCCCGTGGCGCACACCGGCGCCGACCCAGATGTCGCCGCCGACGATGTCGCCGTCGACGAAGGACCGAGCTGGCTCGTGCGCGACCCGGTTCGCACGGCTGCCCTCGCCATCGCCGTGATCAGCCTCGCCATCCGTGCCAGCGTCCTCAAGGACGGCTACTTCCTCACGGACGACTTCATGCTCACGACCCGCGCGGTCGAGAACGACCTCGGCTTCTCCTACCTGACCCGGGTCCACACAGGGCACTTCGAACCGATCGGGTTCGCCTTCATGTGGGTCTTCGCCCATCTGGCCACCCTCGACTGGACGGTGGCCGTGCTGGCCATCATCGCCGCGCAGGCCCTGCTGTCGTTCATGGTGTGGCGGCTGCTCACCGAGCTGTTCGGCCGCCGGGCCATGACGCTGCTGCCGTTTGCGGTGTTCAGCATCAGCACGCTGACCCTGCCCACGTTCAGCTGGCTGTCCGCGGCGATCATCTGGGCGCCGCTGATGATCGCGATGGCCGGCGTGCTGCGGCACCACACCCGGTACCTGCGCACGCGCCAGACGCCCAACCTTGCCGGCGCGGGCATCTGGCTGCTCGTCGGGATGGCCAGCTTCGAGAAGGTGCTCGTCCTGCTGCCATACCTCGTCGCGTTCTCGTTCGTCGTCCTTCCGAGCCTGCGGCTGCGGTGGACGGCACTGCGCGGCTTCGTCCGCGCGACCCTGCCACTCTGGCTCGTCTACGGGGCGTGCACGGCGGCATACCTCGGCGTCTACGTCACCAACGCGCGTCACTCCGACGTCAGCTCCGGGCTGCGCTCCCCCGGCGTCGGCACCCTCGGCGAGTTCGCCTACCGCACCGTGCTGCAGACCTTCGTCCCGGGCGCCCTGGGAGGCCCGTGGGAGTGGACGCCCGTGAGCAGCGCCACCGCAATCGTGTCCTCCCCGCGCGGCTTCGAGTGGGGCGCGTGGGTGGTCGCCGCCGCCGTCGTGGGTGCGAGCCTGGTGCTGAGGCGACGCGCAGTCCGGGCATGGGTCTCGCTGGCCGTCTACCTCTTCTTCTCGATCCTCGCGCTCGGGGTCAGCCGAGTCCCGCTCATCGGGTCCGTCGCCGGCCTCGAGACCCGCTATGTCGCCGACGCCGTCATCCCCCTCGTCATCACCATCGGCTTCTGCGTGATGCCGGTGCAGGGCGAGCGCAACGCGTGGTACGCCACGCCGTACGGCCTCCCGGCCGAGACGTTCCGGCGCGTCAAGCGGGTCTGCGTTGCGTCGCTGCTCGCGGTGATGCTCGCCCTGTCGCTGCACGCGATGAGTGGCTATGCCACGTTCCACGCCGCCAACCCGTACCGCGCCTTCGTCGAGAACGCCCGAGCGGGGTTCGCGGCGCTGCCCGACGGGGCGCAGGTGTACGACACAGCGCTCCCGGTCGACGTCGTCGGACCCTTGTTCCTCGACTACAACCGCGTCAGTCGCTTCCTCGCGCCGTTCACGGACGCCCGCGGCCGGGCCGCGCTCTACGAGACGACGGAGTACACCAAGCCGTATGTGCTGAAGCCCGACGGGACGTTCGCCCCGATGCGGGTGGACGGCATCGGGTCGCCGGCACCGCTCGGCGGCACGTGCGGGTGGAGCGACGCGTCCGGGCGGGTCGTCGTGCCGCTCGCGGCCGACGTGTTCGCCTGGTCGTGGGCCATGCGGATCGGCTATCTGGCCGACGGCGACGCATCGGCCGTCGTGCACCTCGGCAAGGGCTCGGTCCCGATCCGGCTGCACCAGGGACTGGGCGAGGTGTTCATCCCGATCACCGGTGGCGGCAACCAGGTCGAGCTGACCGACCTGTCCCCGGGGGTGCGCGTGTGCGTCGGGGACGTCCAGGTCGGCAATCCGGTACCCAAGGCATGAGGGTCCGCCCGGCCTGTGACCGGCCGTGAGAACGCGCTTCGCCGCTCTGGACGGGCTGCGGTTCGTGGGCGCGCTCATGGTGCTCACCACCCATGTCGGCTTCGACAGCGGCGCTGCCCTTCGCGGCCCGTATGCCGGCCTGCTCTCCCGGCTGGACGCCGGCGTCGCGCTCTTCTTCGCCGTCTCGGGCTTCCTGCTGACGCGGCCGCACTTCATGGCGCACCTGGAGGGCCACACGCGGCCGCGGCCGAGGTCCTACTTCGTCCGGCGGGCCGCCCGCATCCTTCCGGTCCTGTGGCTGGCGGTCGCGCTCGCCTGGTGGCTGCTCCGCACGCCGTCAGGGGCCACGGGCGACTACCTGGCCCATGCCGCGCTCGTGCAGACCTATGTCGGGACCCCGCTCACCGCCGGTCTGACCCAGTTCTGGAGCCTGTCGGTCGAGGTCTCCTTCTACCTCGTCCTGCCGGCGCTCGCGGCGCTGATGTGCCGGGGCTCTGCCGACCTGCGCTGGGTCCGCCGAGTCAGCGCCGGGCTGGTGCTGACCATGCTGGCCGGTCCGGCCTGGATGGCGGTCGCCACCGCGACGGGACATGCGCCGTGGCGGCTCTGGCTGCCCGGCTTCCTCGGGTGGTTCGCCGTGGGCATGCTGCTCGCCCTCTGGCACTCGGCCCGCACGGTCGGACTGGTACGCGCAGGACGTGTCGACGCAGCAGCGGCTTATCCGGGGACGGTGTGGGCGGCGGCGGCGGCGGTCATCGCCATCGCGGGGACCGCGCTCGCTGGCCCGTACGACCTGTCGGAGCCCACGCCCGGCCAGGCCGCAACCAAGAACTTCCTCTACACGGTGTTCGGCCTCCTCGTCATCCTGCCCGCGGTGGCCGCGGTGCGTGGCTCGGCAGCGCCGTCGGGTGGACGGGTCCTGCGCAGCAGGCCCGTCGTCTGGCTCGGCGTCGTCTCCTACGGCATCTTCGGCTACCACGTCATCGTGCTCGCCCTCGTCGGGCGCATCGACGCGTTCGAGCCGTTCACCGGCGCGTTCTGGGGTCCATGGGTCATCACGCTCGTGGTGACGATCGCGCTTGCAGCCCTCAGCTACTACGTCGTGGAGCTGCCCGTCATGGGCTACGCACGGCGCCGCACGTCCCGCTCGCGACCGGACGTCCACGCATCGGCACCGACCAGCAGCGCGGAGGCGCTGACGCCCAGCCAGACCAGCGCCTGAACGCCCCATGACGTCAGGTTGAGGTCATTCGCCGGCCACGGGCGTAGCGCTACGACGACCGCCGCTGCAGCCGGGCCACCCGCTGCTGCAGCGAGGTACGGCAGCCGCGTCCTGGTCCCACGCACCGCCGCGAAGGCGAGCACCACGCCCACCGCAAGACAGGCCGCCACGCCGCCGGCGAGGCAGACGATCACGCCCGCGACGCTCGTCGTGGCGAGCGCCCGCCGCCGCGGGCGTTCCCCGTCAGAGGCGTCGGCCCATCCAGCGGAGACCGCCCGGCCGCCGGCAGGCCACAGCGCCAGCACGACCAGGAGCCCGAGGAGCGCCAGGCCGACAAGGAGGGCGGCCCGGTAGGTCCGGTCCGGCTCGAATGACGCCAGCACCTGGGTCGCGGCGCCCGCGGGCAGCACCCAGCCCTGCTGCCACCCGTTGACGCGCAACGGTCTCAGAGCCGTGCCGTCGGGCGTCGACGCCGTCCACCCGCGGTTGAAGTTCTGCGCCAGGACGAGCACCGACGACGTGGCGCGCTCCGGCACCGCCGCAACGACCTCGGCCGGTGTGGGGTGCACGCTGGCCACGGCCCACTGCGCCGTGGACGCGTCGACCGGACCGGACCGGGTCAGTGCCAGGCTCAGTGGCGCGAACTCCGCGCTCCGGCTCGTCTCGAGCACGGTCTCGCCCGCGGGGAGCCGCATCCCACCGTCGATGCCACCTCCGTGACCGCACAGCTGCCATCGCAGCGGCTGGCCGTCGAGGATGTCGCCCACGGTTCCCGACACCGATGTGTGCCAGGTGCGACCGCCGACCACGAGCCGAGGTCCGAAGCCGCACGGCACTCCCGTGGCGAGCGACTCGGGCAACGGCTGCCGAAGGTCCTCCGCACCCTCGACACGCAGCTCGCTGAAGCCCACCGGGGCAAAGGACCGCGCACCGGTGCGCGAGTCGATGTTGACGAGCAGGCGCGTGTCGTCGAACGTCAGATGCAGCGACCTGGTGACCTGTGCAGGCAGGTCTGCACGCCCGTTCTCGTCGAGGCGCACGGTCCGGGTCGTGCCGTCGTCGAAGCGCACGTGGACGACGACCGGCGTGGACGCCGGCAGGGCGAACGACTTCGCGACGACGATCCCCGAGACGCGACGCCTCGTCGGAAAGTGCACCTCGTACCACGGCGCGGGGTCCGTCGGACTCGCCACCCACCCGGTCCCCAGATCCGCGTCGAGGGCCGCGTCCGGCCGTCCGCGCGGCGCCGACACCAGCCGAGACGACGCTGTCGCGGACCAGCCGCTCGGCAGACGGAGGAGTCGCTCCAGACCAGCGCCGTCGACGGCGCGCACCCGGCCGGAGAAGCCGTAGGTCGCGGCAGCCGGAGCGGTCCACGCCCTGGCCCAGCTCTGCTCCTCGGGAGCAGTCGACAGGCTCGGTGCGCAGACCGATCGGCCGTCTGCGACAGCGCAGTCGCCGTGCCCTGGCTTGCCGGCCTGAAGCAGGACCGAGTCCGGCGCCGACGCTCCCCGGACAGCGGGCAACCGGGCCACCGCGAGGGCGTGGACCCCGGGAACCTCCAGCTCGGTGATCCCCAACCCGTTCGGCGCACCCGAAGCGACCCCCGTCAGTGTCACGCGCAGGTGCGACGTCCGCCCCGGAGGCGTCACCAGCGTGATCGCGGGACCTGAGAAGACGTCGGTCACCGCGTGACCGGTATCCGTGTCGACGCGGACCGTCAGGGGTGCCGCGCCGACCGGGGTCTGAGACGAGAGCTGGATCCGCGCACCGGCGACGCTTCGCGGCGCGTCGAGGTCGATCTGAAGCCATTCCCCGACGGCCTTGCCGTAGGTCCCGCTGACCCACCGGGTCGAGGGGTCGCCGTCGAGCGCGGCGGCCGGCCCGAAGCCGGGCCCGAGGCGGAGCGAGGCGTACGCGTCCGAGGCCGACGAGGACGCCGTGACGTCGCGAACGCCTCTCCACTCCAAGGAGGTCCGCTGGTCGGCGGCTGCAACGACGTCGTAGTCGATGACCTTCCGGCCGGAGCGTCCCGGGTCATCGGCGGCAAGGAGCGCGGAGGTGTTCGCCGACGACCGGCCGAAGTTGACCTCCCGCCGGCGGGAGCCGTCGGTGAGGACCAGACGGTGGTCACTCCCCTCGAGATCCTGGGCCTCCGCGTCGCCGGCGAGGACGGTGTCACGCCAAGCGCCCTCGCCCGCGAGCTGCACCAGGTTCTCCGGGCCACCCGCGACGACGCTCAGCTCGCTCTCCGGGACGAGGCGGGCGGTGCTCGGGGCCGGCACGGAGTAGACGACGATCGCAGGTCGCTGCACCAAGGTCCGGTAGTCGACGGTCAGGTCGGCAGACTCGCCGTACGCGCCGGTGAGCGGCCCGAAGTGGGCCACCTCTGACAGGCCGGAGCGGCGCAGCGTCTCCTCGACGACGGCGGGGGGCGCGCCCTGCTTGTCGAGCCGGAGCTCGTTACGCACCAGGACGAACGCGATGCCCGAGCGCGAGAGCGTCGCAGCGAGCCCGGGCACGTCCGTCCCGGTCGAGAGCGCGTCGCTCATCGAGTCGAGCAGCCTCGTCGCCCCGGCAGACCCGAGCGGCACGGCATCCCTCACGACGAAGGGACGGTTCGCGAGAGCCTGGAGCGGCTCGTCCTTCGTCGATCCCCAGGTGAGGTCGCTGAAGCTCGCGTCGGGGGCCACCAGCACCGCGCCGGACGCCGGCTGTGCGTCGAGCCAGGCGGCGGCCTGACGCCAGTGCTGCGGGATCTCCCGGTAGGCCTCCGGGCGCGCCATCGACGCGCCCAGGGCGGGTGAGGCGACCGTGACGACGAGCCCGCCCACGACGACAGGCAGGACCAACCGGCGGACCCACGGCGTGCCGACGAGTCCACGAGCCAGCCCGTGCATCCGGCCCACCGCGAACGCGAACCCGAGCGCGAGCGGCAAACGGACGACAGCCTCGAACTTGTGCGTGTTGCGGAACGGCGCGAGTGGCCCGTCGAGAAGCTGCTGGACCTGGGTCGCCCACGGCCACGAGCCCCCTCCGACATGGCCCAGCGTGACGAGGGCCAGCCCCACCGTTGCGCTGAGCACCAGAAACGGAGCGTGGGCGATCCGGCTCCGGGTGATTCCGGCGAGGCCGAGCCCGGCGACGACCATGGACGCAATGACGACCGCAGGGGTCACGAGGTAGAGCCATCCGGCAGGCCACGACGGTCCGGTCGGACCGGTGAGGAACCCCAGCCACGGCGTGGTCCCTCGCACCGCCTCGAAGGGGCTCGCGGTGCTTGTCGTCAGGCTGGCGTTCTCGATCCAGGACAGGAAGGGCGGGCTGTATCGCGACAGGAGCAGCAGTGGCCCGACCCACCATGCGGACGCGAGCGCTATGCACCCGGACCAGGCCGCGGCAAGCCGGAGGTTGGCGGCGTCCCAGCGGCGGGTCGCGATCCACAGAGCGGGCACGACGAGCACGGCCACCGACGCGGCACCGTTGATGCCTCCGACACATGCGAACGCCAGCGCCGAGCGGGTGACCCGCCAGCGAATGCTCTTGTCCTGCATGACCAGTGGGAGCAGGATCCACGGGGCCACGGCCATCGGCCAGACCTCGACCGAGGTGACCGCAACCTCGCTGACGACCCGAGGAGCCAGGGCGTATGCCGCGGCCCCCGCCAAGCGGGCCCACGGGTCGGTGATGCCGAGCCGACGCGTCAGGGCCCACATACCGAGCAGAGCCACCGTGAACAAGAGGGTCCACCACAGACGCTGCACCACCCAGGCGGGCACGCCGGCTTCGTGCACGAGAAGGTGGAGCGGTCCCACGGGGAACAGGTAGCCGTACGCCTGGTTCTGCAGCTGTCCGAAGCTGCCGTTCGGGTCCCAGAGGTGCAGCGCACGAGCGAGGAAGCTCGCGGGGTCGGCGGTGAGGTCGAGCTTGGTGTCCGGAACGACCAGCCCGGTGGACTGCCGGAACGCGAGCGCAGCGAACACCATCACCAGCACGACGAGGCGTAGGCGCCACACGAGCCGCGGGGCGCCGGAGGTCATCGCTTCCTCAGGACGATGACCGCGTTCCAGCACGCGAGCTCCCGAAGACCCGGGACGTGGATCACCCACCTCGCCCAGCCGGGGTGGTAGCGCGGCAGCACGTCGACGATGTCGACCGCTCCGGCATCGCGCTGCCGCCGCGCCCAGCGGACCATCCGGCCCACGGAGCAGGCGAACAGCGTCCGCCCGAAGTCGTTCTTGGGCCGTCGTCCGTGGCGTCGGGCATACCGGTCGGCTGCGCGCCGGCCGCCGAGGTAGTGCCACGGCGCCGTCTCGTGCCCGCCCCACGGCGAGAGCCACGGCGTCCACGAGATGACGACGCACCCCCCACTGGCGGTGACGCGGACCATCTCGGCGGCCATCGCCTCGGGGTCCGGAACGTGCTCCAGCACGTTGCTCGAGAAGGTCAGGTGGACCGCGTCCGTCGCGATGGGCAGGCTGAGGCCGGAGGCGCGCAGCGTGTTCGAGCCGACCGTGCCGCGCGCGGTCAGCTCGCCCACGTCCGGGTCGAGGCCGGCATACCGTGCTCCGGCGCGCCCGAAGGCGTCGGCGAAGTAGCCGGGGCCACCCCCGACGTCGACGACCATCGCTCCTTCGAGGTGGCACCAGGTGCCGACCTCTCTGACGGTGTCCTGGGCCAGCAGGGAGTAGAAATGGTCGGGGTCGCTCTGCTCGACCCGGAAGGCCCTGAACAGCTGGACCGAGCGTGCGACCGAGCCCCGCGGGGCGAGCTCGTGCACGGTCACGCGCTCGACGCCTCAGCCGAGATGGAGCGGGACTCGTCGCGAGACTCGTGACGGGACTCCGCGAGGGACTCCGCGCCAAGGCCGGACACGTCGCCGAGCAGCTGCTCCCACGCGTCGACGGTCGCGAGCCATGAGTAGCGCCGGGCGTGGACCCGCGCCGCGCGACCGAGCTCCTCGCGGCGTGCGTGGTCGAGCAGGAGGTCGGAGGTGACGCTCGCCATGTGCTCGACGTCCTCCACGAGCAGGCCGGTCTGCCCGTCGACGATCGACTCGGACAGACCCCCCGCGCCGTGGTGCGCGATGGTCGGTATGCCGTGAGAGGCGGCCTCGACGACGTTGAGGCCCCACCCCTCCTTGGCGCTCGGGGCCAGGGCGAGCCACGCCCGAGCCAGCTCCCGGTGCTTCGTCAGCTCGTCGACGTAGCCGAGCATCCGCACGCGGCTGGACACGCCGGCACGATCGGCGTGGTCGACGATGCGCTCGTGCCACCAGCCATCGCCGATGATCCGCAGCTCGAGGTCGGGGTGGCCTCGCTGCAGGCGCGCCAGCACGTCGATGGCCAGCTCGACGCGCTTGTGGGGGACGAGCCGTCCGAGCACCACGATCGTGGGTCGGACGGCTCGAGGCTGCGACAGGGCCATCGGTGAGTCGGTGCCGTTGTGGATGACCGTGATCGACTCCCGGTCGAGCCCGAGCGCGCACAGCTCGTCCCGGGACCGGTCGGAGACCGTGACGCAGGGGCGTCCCCGGTAGACGACCGGCGAGACCCGCGACTCGACGAACCAGCCCGCCCGCGCCATGACGGGCCCGAACACCACGGGCCACTGCTCACGATGCACGTGGTGGACGAGCGACACCACGGGCGAACGGGTGGCCAGAGGCGACCAGAACGGCAGGCCGTTCTGGGTGTCGACGACGGCATCGAACGGACCGCCCCGGCGGGCTTCGCGTCGCATCGCCTGAAGTGCTCGGGGGTACACGCCCATGCGCCCCCCGGCTCGCACGATGCGGTATCCGTCGCGCAGCTCGGACCGCGGAGCATGCGGGTGGGCTGCGCAGAAGAACACGACGTCATGGCCTCGCTCCGCGAGCCCGGCGCACACCGTCTGCGCATAGCGCTCGGCGCCGCCTCCTTCGCTGTGCGTGAGGTCACGCCAGTTGAGGAACGCGATACGCACGGCGACGTGATGAGTGTGGAACGGGACGGGTGACCGGAGCGGTCAGCCGCCGTAGCGGATGACTCGGGAGGGGTCGACCGGCTGCTGGGGGCCGTTCTGGACGGCCGAGGTGTCGTTCGGCGCGGTCGCACTCACCACGGCGCTGATGGCTCCCCAGGCCACGCCTCCACCGACCAGGCCGCTCAGGACGACGACGATGAACGTGATAGCGACCGCCCCGCGCTCTGGCTGGTTCGACACTGAACTTCCTCCCTGGAACGCCACGCGACGTGGCTTACTCGTGAGTATGTTAGCGGTCGATCGGCCTTTGGCAAGGTGCTGGCGCCGCCGGGTGTTACCGCGTCGGGTCGCACGGGGAGCAGGCTCAGGGGACGCTCCAGACCATGAACTCCCGTGTCTCGAGCAGCAGCCGGAGCCCGCGATGCTCGCTCGGCAGCGGGCCGGGCGTGCCGAGCCATTCGACGACGCGGTCGATCCCGTCCCGACGGAGCGCGGCCGCGTCGAGGGCGTCGCCGCGAGCCCATCCGGCGGCCTGCGGAGACTCGGTGGGTCCGACGACCCAGACGTGGCCGTCCCGAACCACCGTGAGCCTCCGCGCCGCGGCCGTGGTGCGCGGGACAGCGAGCGGCACCGGATCGAGGAACGGCTCGGGGCCGGCCCAGGAGACCTGGCGCATGGGCTGCCACGGCAGGAGCAGCGCCCGTCCGTCGCCCACCGCCGTCACCATGTCCGCCCACGCCTGCGGCATCGTGGTCGGGCGGTATGCCGCAGCGAGCCTGGCGCTCGCGTCGGGCGCGGCCAACAGGACGAGTGCTACCCCGGTCACGCCGACCGCGAGCCGCGTCGCGATCGCCGCTGGAACACTGCCGGGCGGTGCCGCGGATCCCGGCCGTGAGGCCGGCCGCACCGCATCGGCAGTGCTCCACGTCCGGGGGGCGGCCAGCAGCGCGGCCATCCGTGCGGCGCCGAGCCCAGCCAGCACACACAGGGTCATCGACGACGCGAGCAGCAGCCGATGGGTGTCGCGGAACAGCCCGAGCCCCGGCACCCATTGAAGGCGTGAGAACAGAGCCACTCCCGCCGGGGTGGCCAGGGCGAGTGCGACGACGGGCGGAGCGATCAGCGCCGCCGTGGCGAATCCGGCCCGACGCGGCGAGGTCAGTCCCCGCCAACCGACCACGGCGAGGGCGAGCAGCGCCGCCGAAGCTGCAAGGGCGACGGGCTCGCCTCGGGACCGCAGCCGTGCGGCCGCCGACCAGGCACCTCCCCCGGTGACCACGTCCACGAGACCGCCGATGCCCTTGGCCTCCACCCGGAACGCCGAGACCCCACCCGCCTCCCCTGCCTCGGTGGCGCCCAGCAGAGCCGGCACCAGCCAGGGCAGGCACCACACCAGACCCAGGCCCGCGAGCATGACGAGGTCCCGCGATGACCTGCCGTGGAGCCACGAGGCACAGAGCCCGGCGGCGAGGACCGCGATTCCACCGAACGGCGTCAGGGCCGCCGGCAGGGACACCACAGCGACCCCGCTGAGCCACCTCCAGCCGGTGGCGGGTCGGCGGGCGGCGACGACGACCCACGGGAGCACGGACCAGGCCAGAAGCGTCGGCGGCTGGCCGAGGAGGAGGCGCTCCGCGCCGTACACCGACCACGTCGCCGCGGCGGCGGCCACGCCGGTCGCGACGGGGCCATGGCCTCGAAGGAGCCAGGTCACGCCGGCGCCCGCGAGCAACAGCGTCGCAAGCAGCATGACCTGCTGCTGGACCCCTGACGGCACGACGGCGGACAGGAGCGCTGTGACCGCATCCAGCGGCACGGCACGCGGGGCGTAACCGTCGAGCCCGAGTGCTCTCGCGTTCAGGACCGGGGACGGAACGCTGACGAAGTCGCGGTAGAGCAGCTGGCCACGTCCGAGCGAGGGCCACAGCTGGATCGCCGTCGCGACGGCGGTGACGCCGAACCCGACGACGACCGCAGTGGCGGTCCCGCGCGCGGGTGACGTCATGCCCGGCACTATGGCACAACGCCGCCCGACCGCCTCGCCGCCGTTGGCCGCGGGCCGTGGGCCGTCGCCCACACCCTTGCGAGTGTGAGAAGGTGCACGCCGTGGTGACGACTGGGAGCCCGCCCGCTCAGCGGCTGGCCGGGCCGGGTGGAGCGCTGCTTGCGGGCACCTTGCTGTCGAACCTGCTCTCCTATGCCTTCTTCGTGGTCCTGAGCCGGCACCTGTCGGGCGCCGACCTCGGCGCGGTCGGGGCACTGGTGAACCTGTCGGTCATCGCGTCCGTCGCCGGGCTCGGCCTCCAGCTCGTCGCAGCACGGCTCGTCGCCCGTGCGGCGCAGGCATCGGCGCCTGACCGCCTTGATCGCCAGATCCTTTGGAACGCAACGGGACTCGGGATCGCTGTCGCTGCGGTCGTCGCCGTGGGCTCGCCCCTGCTGTCGGCCCTGCTCCACGTCCCCCTTGCGGCCGTGATCATCCTTGCGGCCTCGCTCGCCCCGATGACCCTGACGTTCGCATGCCAGGGCGTGCTCCAAGGACGCGAGCGGTTCGTGACGCTGGCGGTCGTGCTCGCGCTTGCCGGGGTCGCCAAGCTCGGCGCTGCAGTCGCCGCCGCTCTCACTGCTCTCTCCGTCACCGGGGTCGTCGGGGCCCTCGCGGCCGGCTGGTTCCTGGTCGCCTTCGTCGCCCTCTGGGCCGCTAGAGCGTGGCCGCAGCGGGACACGGCCGTCCAGCCGGGTCATCTCTGGCGCCTGGTCGCGGCCGCGGTCATACCGACCTCGGGCCTGCTGTTCCTGTCGAGCGTCGACGTGCTGCTCGCGCGGCAACATCTGACCCCGGCGCAGTCCGGCGCCTACACGATCGGGGCGCTGTTCGAGAAGGCCGCCTTCTGGGGGATGACGTTCCTGGCGACGCTCTTCTACCCCGCCATGGCCGTTGCGCACCGACGGCGCGATGCTCTGACACGGGCGCTCGGCATCACCGGGGCCGTCGGGCTTGCGGGGGTGCTCGTCGCGGCGCTGTTCGGGGCACAGCTCGCGACGCTGGTCGGCGGCGCCTCCTATGCCGCGCTGGGGCCAGACGTGTGGCGCTTCACGGCCTACGGCGTCTGTCTGGCGCTCGTCCAGGTGCTGGCGTATGCCGGGCTGGCGAGCGCGAGCGCGCCCATGGGCCGGGCGATCTGGCTCGTCAACATCATGGCCGTCGCGCTGGTGACTGCCTTGCCGGCGACGCGGTCCTCGGTGTCGGCTCTGGTGACGACCCTCGCGCTGTGCGCCGCCGCCCTCGTGCTCGTCGGGCTCTATCTCGAGCGCAGCACGCTCAGCCCGGTCAGTGGGCCGCGTCGTGCCAGGAGCGACCGACGCCCACGTTGACGTCGAGCGGCACGTCCATCTCGACGGCGTGACCCATCTCGTGCCGGACCAGCTGCTCGATGGCGTCGCGCTCCCCCGGGGCGATCTCGAGGACGAGCTCGTCGTGAACCTGAAGCAGGATCCGCGAGCGCGCGCCGGCCTTGGTCAGGGCGCGGTCGACGCCGATCATCGCGACCTTCATGATGTCCGCCGCCGATCCCTGGATGGGCGCGTTGAGGGCCATCCGCTCCGCGGCCTCGCGGCGCTGACGGTTGTCCGACGTGAGGTCGGGAAGGTAGCGGCGGCGCCCGAGCATGGTCGCGGTGTACCCCGTGCCGCGCGCGACGGCCACGACGTCACGCAGGTAGTCGCTCACGCCCCCGAACCGCTCGAAGTAGCCGTCCATGAGACCGCGCGCCTCTTCGGTGCTGATGGTCAGCTGCTTGGACAGCCCGAACGCCGAGAGGCCGTAGGCCAGGCCATAGGACATCGCCTTGACCTTCGAGCGCATCTGCGGTGTGACGTCCTCGGGCGCGACGCCGAAGACGCGCGAGCCGACGAAACGGTGCAGGTCCTCCCCTGAGCGGAACGCGTCGATGAGCCCGGCGTCACCGGACAGGTGCGCCATCACCCGCATCTCGATCTGGGAGTAGTCGGCGGACATGAGGGCCTCATAGCCGTCCCCGACGACGAACAGCTCCCGGATGCGGCGGCCCTCCTCCGTGCGGATCGGGACGTTCTGGAGGTTGGGGTCAGTCGAGGAGAGGCGTCCGGTCGCGGCGATGGTCTGCAGGTACGTCGTGTGGATCCGGTCGTCATCGGCCACCGACTTCTGCAGCCCCTCGACCGTCACTCGCAGGCGCGCCGAGTCACGGTGCCGCAGCAGTGCCTCGAGGAAGGGGTGCTCGGTCTTGGTGTACAGGTCGCTGAGGGCGTCGGCGTCCGTCGTGTAGCCGGTCTTGGTGCGCTTGGTCTTCGGCATGTTGAGCTGGCCGAAGAGCACCTCCTGGAGCTGCTTGGGCGAGCCGAGGTTGATCTTCTCCCCGCCGATCGCGTCCCACGCGTCCTCCTGCGCCTGGGCGACCTTGGCCGCGAAGTCCTTCTCGAGGTCGTCGAGACCGGGAACGTCGACCGCGATGCCGATCCGCTCCATCCGCGCCAGGACGTCGATGAGCGGCAGCTCGACGTCGGCGAGCAGCTCGGCGCCTCCGGTCGAGGCGACCTGCTCGTCGAGCACGACTGCGAGGTCGCGGACGGCGGTCGCGCGCACCATCTCCTTCTGCGCGGCCTTCTCGTCCGCGTCGCCCTCGAAGTCGAGCATCCCCTGCCCCTCGGCGGCCGACTGCGAGCTGAGCTCGCGCTTGAGGTTGCGCAGCACGAGGTCGTCGAGGTGGTAGGTGCGCTGGTCGGGCTTGACGAGGTATGCCGCGAGCTGGGTGTCGCTCGTCAGCCCGTCGAGTGCCCAGCCACGCGCCGCCAGAGCCTCGATCGGGCCCTTGGCGTCATGCATCGCCTTGGGCCGCTTCGGGTCCTCCAGCCACTCCCCCACGGCCGCCTCGCCGTCCGGGGTGAGCGTCGTCAGGTCGATCCAGGCGGCGGCGCCGTCGGACGCCGCGACCGCGATGGCGGCGGCGTCGCCCGTCCCCCGCGCCCAGCTGCCGGACACCGACAGCGCTGCCCGCTCGGGTCCACCGAGGTGCTCGGCCACCCAGCCGGCCACCTCGTCGGCGGCAAGCACGACGCCATCGACCTCGAACCCCGACTCGGCCTCGGGCTCGCTCGCCTCGACCTCGCTGAACAGCCGGTCGCGCAGCACCCGGAACTCGAGCCGGTCGAAGACCTCGTGGACCTCCTCGCGGGCCCACTGAGTCCGCTCGAGCTCCTCGACGGTCAGCCCGACCGGGGCGTCCTTGACCAGCTGGTTGAGCCGGCGGTTGCGCAGCACCTGGTCGAGGTGCTCGCGCAGGGCGTCGCCTGCCTTGCCCTTGATCTGGTCGATGCCGGCGACGATCCCGTCGAGGTTGCCGAACTGGGTGATCCACTTCGCAGCGGTCTTGGGCCCGACTCCCGGCACGCCCGGGAGGTTGTCGGACGTCTCGCCGACCATCGCGGCCAGGTCGCTGTAGCGAGTCGGCGGCACGCCGTACTTCTCCTCCACCTGCGCCGGCCCCATCCGCCACACCTCGGAGACACCACGGACCGGGTAGAGGATCGTCACGTTGTCGGAGACGAGCTGGAACGTGTCGCGGTCGCCGGAGCAGATGAGCACCTCGACGCCGGAGTCGTCGGCCTCGGTCGCGATGGTCGCGATGATGTCGTCCGCCTCGTAGCCGTCCAGCTCGACGAAGCGGATGCGGAGGGCGTCGAGCACCTCCTTGACCAGCGGCAGCTGGCCGGAGAACTCGTCCGGCGTCCGGGCTCGACCCGCCTTGTACTCGGCGTACTCCTGCGTTCGGAAGGTCTGCCGCGACTTGTCGAAGGCGACGACGACGTGGGTGGGCTGCTCGTCGCGCAGCATGTTGATGAGCATCGAGGTGAAGCCGTAGACGGCGTTGGTGTGCTGCCCCGTGCTCGTCGAGAAGTTCTCGGCAGGGAGCGCGAAGAACGCGCGGTACGCCAGCGAGTGTCCGTCGAGGAGGAGAAGTCGGCTCACACGGGCAGCCTAGTGTCCGGCACCGACGGTGGAGGCGGCGCCGTCGCCGTCGCCGGGGCGGCATACGATCTCGGGCATGACTGACTCGACGACGCAGGATGGCTCACCCGACGTGACCCTGGAGGCCATGCGCGCCAGCGGCGCCGGCACGCTCATCGAGCGGATGGGGATCGAGCTCGTCGAGACCACCCCCGAGCGTCTCGTCGCGACGATGCCCGTCGAGGGCAACACGCAGCCGTATGGACTCCTCCATGGCGGCGCGAGCGTCGTCCTCGCCGAGACGCTCGGCTCGCTCGGGGCGCAGCTCTACGCCGGCCCGGGCCGCGTGGCCGTCGGCCTCGACATCAACGCGACGCACCACCGCGCGGCTCGCGGCGGCGTCGTGACGGGCACGGCGACGGTGCTCAGCGCCGGCCGCACCCTCGTCAGCTACGAGGTCGCCGTCACCGACGAGGACGGCAAGCGGATCTGCACGTCGCGGATCACGTGCCTGCTGCGCGATGCGGCGCCTGGGGCCTGACCGAGGCTCTCAGGTCACGCCGCCGCTGGAGCACCTGCTCGAGGGGCAGCACCTTCGCTCGTGACTCGCCCGCGAGGCGACGCTGCAGGCTCGTCGCCGAGGCGATGCGGCGCACGGTCTCCGGCACGAAGCCGAGACGCGCGAAGAACCGGTTCGCGTCGCGGTCCGCGGCGGGCACTGCGCTCGCCAGGTGGTCGCAACCCTGCCGGTCGGCATATCTCGTCACGGCCGTGAGCAACGCGCGTCCGATGCCCTGGCGCCGGAAGTCCGGGTGCACGAAGAGCATGTCGATCGACACGCACGGCGAGTTGACCAGCAGGCTTCGGGTCGAGTCGGCGAGCACGACGTAGCCGGCGGGCTGGTTGTCGCTGAAAGCGATGTAGGCACAGACGTCCTCGCGCTGTAACGCATTGCGCAGGGTCCCGTCGAGGGCGAGCCGCTGAGCGGCCTCCGGGGAGGTACCTCCCTCGATGCGGTGGGTGATCCAGAGTCCGATGAACTGGGAGTGCAGACCCTCATCCACCCGCTGCACCGACGCGACCGCTCGACCCATCATCCCTCCAGTTCCCTACCCCGAGGTCACTCGGCTGAGATTACGGCCAACCGGCTTCCGGCGGAAGGGGATCCGGAGGGTGTGTTGACGACCGAGGGCGCCACGGCCGAAGCCGCGGCGCCCTGGACCGATCCCTGAGCCGGAATGCCGTCCGGGGTCCTCGTCGTCAGACGTCCCCACCCAGGTAGGCCTCCTTCACCGCCGGGTCTGCGGCGAGCTCCGGCCCCTTGCCCTCCCGGACGATCTCGCCGGTCTCGAGGATGTAGGCCCGGTGCGACCGCTTCAGCGCCTGGGCGGCGTTCTGCTCGACGAGCAGCACGGTCGTGCCCTGGCTGTTGATCTCGGCGACGATCTCGAAGATCTGCTGGATCAGCTTGGGAGCCAGGCCCATCGACGGCTCGTCGAGCAGCAGCAGCCTGGGCTTGGCCATGAGAGCCCGGCCCATCGCGAGCATCTGCTGCTCACCACCCGACATCGACCCGGCGGCCTGGTTGCTGCGCTCCTTGAGCCGCGGGAAGAGGTCGAACACCCGATCGAGATCGTCCTTGACCGCCTTCGTCTTGCGGTCGGGGCGGGCGTAGGTGCCCATCTCGAGGTTCTCCATCACCGTCATGCCGACGAAGCACCCGCGGCCCTCAGGAGACTGCGCGATGCCGAGCACGGGCCGCTCGTGCGACGGAGTGTGCGTGATGTCCTTGCCGTCGAACTTGACCTCGCCCGCCCTCACCGGACGCAGGCCGGACACGGTCTTGAGGGTCGTCGTCTTGCCGGCGCCGTTGGCACCGATGAGCGTGACGATCTCCCCCTCCTCGACGCCGAAGCTGATGTCCCGGATGGCCTCGATGCGCCCGTAGTTGACGCACAGTCCCTTGACCTCAAGAAGCATCTTCTTCATCAACTCCCAGGTAGGCGGCGATGACCGCCGGGTTGTCGCGGATCTCGGCCGGCGAGCCCTCGGCGATCTTGCGACCGAACTCGAGCACGACGATCCGGTCGGTGACGCCCATGACGAGGCGCATGTCGTGCTCGATGAGCAGCACGGTGTACCCCTGGTCGCGGATCGATCGGATCAGATCCATGAGCTTGGCCTTCTCGGCCGGGTTGAAGCCCGCCGCCGGCTCGTCGAGGCAGAGCAGCTGCGGGCTCGTCGCCAGTGCTCGCGCGATCTCGAGCCGGCGCTGGTCGCCGTAGGGCAGGTTCCGGGCCAGCTCGTCAGCCTTGTTCTCCAGCCCCATGAACTCCAGCAGCTCGAGCGCGCGGGCCTGCCCCTGCTCCTCCTCCCGCCGGTGCTTGGGCAGGCGGAACATCGCCGACCCGACGCCCGTCGAGTGGTGGGCGTCGACCCCGACGAGGACGTTCTCGAGAGCCGTCATGTTCGCGAACAGGCGGATGTTCTGGAACGTCCGCGCGATGCCCAGCTTGGTGATCTGGAACTTCTTGCGCTTGCCCAACGGCTTGCTGAGGAACCGCACGCCGCCAGACGTGGGCTGGTAGACGCCGGTCATGACGTTGAAGCACGTCGTCTTGCCGGCACCGTTGGGACCGATGAGACCGAGGATCTCGCCCTTGTTGATGTGGAAGCTCACCTCGTTCAGCGCCACAACTCCACCGAAGCGCAGCGTGACGTTGTCGACCTCGAGAATGCGCTCGCCCTCGGCAACGGTCGGGCCGATGTCCTCGGGTGCGATGTCGACGTCGGGGTTGATCTCGGTGACGGCGTCAGCCGGGTCGGCCAGCGGCTGTGGGTCGTCGGTCTCCGCGTCCGCCGCGGTGGGCCGCTCCGCGACGGGGTCAGCCGTGGCGCCGACTGCCGGCTCCGGGGGCGTAGCCGCGGTCGAGTCAGCGGTCGTGGCCGCGGTCGGGTCGGCAGTGGAGTCAGCCGTCGGGTCGGCCTTCGCGTCACCCTTGGCGTCAGCGCCGGCATCAGGCCTGGCATCTGCGTTGACGTCTGCGTTGACGTCAGCGTTAGCGTCAGCGTTGGCGTTGGCGTCAGCGGGCCGCTGTGTGGACTGGCTGGAGATGTCCTCAGGCTGGGTCTGCTCAGGCACTGGCTTCTCCTTCCTCGAGAACGTGCTGTCTCTCATCGGCCCGCTTCGCTCGAACGGTCCGTCGCGGCGGCAGGATGCCCTGCGGACGGAAGATCGCCAGGAGCATCAGCGCCAGGCCGAAGGCGAGCACCCGGAAGTCCGCGAAGTCGCGGAAGCGCTCCGGGAAGTAGGCAACCACGATCGCGCCGAGAATGACACCCCACCGGTTGCCCGCACCACCGACGACGACCGCGGCGAGGAACAGGATCGAGAACAGCAGCTGGAAGCTGTCCGGGTTGATGAAGCCGGCCTTCGTCGCGAACAGGGCGCCCGACAGACCGCCGATTGCGGCGCCGAGCATGAAGGCGAGCAGCTTGAACTTGAAGGTCGGCACCCCCATCAGCTCGGCAGCGTCCTCGTCCTCACGCGTGGCCTCCCAGGCTCGGCCGACGCGGCTGTTCTTCACGAGGATGTCGAAGATCAGCACGAGGCCGATGACGAACAGGCCCAACCAGTAGTACGGCACGAAGTCGGCGATGCTGAACTTGAGGAACGTCGAGGTGGTCTCGAGGTCGATGACCGGGACGCCGGTGCTCCAGTCGATGCTCGGCACGTCGAACAGCTCGATGCCGGGCGGGCTGGGGATCGACGAGATGCCCTGCGCGGCGCCGAGCCACTCGGAGTTGACGAGGGTCAGGCGCACGATCTCACCGAAGCCGAGCGTCACGATCGCGAGGTAGTCACCGCGCACGCGCAGCGTCGGTGCACCGAGGATCAGACCCGAGATCATCGCCATGACGATCGCGATCGGCACCACGGTGATCCAGGACAGCTTCGCGTGCTGCGCACTCAGGACACCGACGGTGTAGGCCCCGATCGCGTAGAACCCGACATAGCCGAGGTCGAGCAGTCCGGCATACCCGACGACGATGTTGAGGCCCAGGGCCACCAGCACGTAGGTGCACACGGTGAACAGCACGCCGCCGAAGTCCGACCCCTCGGTCGTGATGAGCGGGATGTTGAGCAGCGGCAGCAGGAACAGGAACACCGCGAAGAGCATCCAGAGGATGATCTTGGCGCTCTTGGGCATCCCGCTGATGCGCTCCTTGAAGCCGGGACGGGGAGCTTTGGCCGTGGTCGTTGCGGCGGTCATACGCGTGCCTTTCCGAGTGACTCACCGAGCAGGCCGGTGGGCCGGAAGAGCAGGACAAGAATGAGCAGGACGAAGGCGACGACGTCCTTCCACTGCGTGCCCACGAGGGCCGACCCGTAGTTCTCCGCGACACCGAGGACGAAGCCACCGAGGAGAGCTCCACGGAGGTTGCCGATGCCGCCGAGCACGGCGGCGGTGAACGCCTTGACGCCCAGGAGGAAGCCCGCGTCGTACCGTGTGATGCCGATCTTCAACATGTAGAAGGCAGCCGCGGCTCCGGCCATGACGCCACCGACGAGGAACGTCACCTGGATGACGCGGTCGCGGTTGACGCCCATGAGCGCAGCCGACTCGGGATCCATGGCGACCGCGCGGATACCGCGGCCGGTCCTCGAGCGCCGCACCCACTGGTCGAGCACCACCATGATCGCGATCGCGCCGAAGATGACGAAGAAGTCGACGTTCGTCACGTGGTAGCCGCCGATCTCGACGACCGACTGGGGCTGGATGATCGTCGCCATACCGGCGTTGTTGCGCGAGTTGCGGACATAGTCGCTCAGGTTGTCCTCGAGGCCCACCCAGCTCGCGATCCGGCCGCGAAGGCCCATGAGCTCGGAGAGCACGAACGAGGCACCGATGGCCGAGATGAGGGCGATGAGCGGCGGGGCGTTGCGCTTACGCAGTGGGCGGTAGGCGAACCGCTCGAGGAGCACGGCGATCAACCCGGACATGGCCATCGCGGCGATGAACATCGCCGCTACCCAGAAGATGACCTGGCCGACCGAGCCGCCGGTCCGGCCGCCGAAGAACATCACCACCCAGAGGGCGGCGAAGGTGCCGTACATGAACACTTCGGAGTGCGCGAAGTTGATGAGTCGCAGCACGCCGTAGACCAGGGTGTAGCCGAGGGCGACGAGGGCATAGACCGCACCAAGGGTGAGGCCGGTGATCGTCAGCGCCCAGAAGTTGTCGATGAGGAACTGCATCCAAGACCTCCTGAGGGCCAGGTGCGGTGGGCGGGATCAGACAAGCGCATCGAGGGATACGAAGGGCGGTCGGAGCCTACTGCTCCGACCGCCCTTCATGCTCGGACTCGGCGGTTACTTGATCTCGCCGATCGACACGATCTTGCCGTTCTCGACCTTGTAGGCGAAGACCTTGATGTCCACGACCTCACCCTTGGCGTCGAACTTGAGCTGCTTCGTGACGCCCTTCTGGTCGTAGTTCTTCACCCAGTCGACCATCGTGGCGCGGGTCTTGCCGGCGCCGATGCCGTTGAGCAGGATCGTCGCGGCGTCGTAGCCCTCACCGGAGTAGGTGTTGGGGTCCTCGTTGTACTTGGCCTTGTACGCGGCCTGGAAGTCCGGAGCGACGTCCGGCGGAACGCACGGGCAGGTGATGATCGTGCCCTCGGCGGCTTCCTTGGCGTTGTCGATGAACGACTGGTCCTTGACGCCGTCGGCCACGACGTACGTGCCCTTCCAGCCGGCGTCGCGCAGCTGCTTGATCATCGGCGCGGCCTCGGGGGCGTAGCCGCCGAAGAAGAGAGCGTCGGCGTTGGCAGCGGTCACCTTGGTGACCGAGGCGCTGAAGTCGGTCTGCTTCTGCTGGATCGTGTCGCTGCCGACGACCTGCGAGCCGAGGTCCTGGCGGACGATGTCGGCCAGACCCTTGCCGTACTCAGACGCGTCGTCGATGACGAAGACCTTCTGCGCCTTGAGGGTGTCCTTGATGTACTTGGCCGCGGCGGGACCCTGCGTCGCGTCATTGCCGAGCGCGCGGAAGAAGGTCTTCCAGCCGTTGTCAGCCAGCTTCGGGTTGGTAGCCGACGGCGTGATCGTCACGAGGCCGGCCTCGTTGAACGCCGGGTCGGCAGCCTTGGACTCGCCGGAGAAGGCGGGGCCGACGATGCCGACGACCTTCTTGTCGTCGATAGCCTTCTTGGCCAGCGCCGGAGCCTGCGTCGGGTCACCCTGCGAGTCGTAGTTCTCGAGGGTCACCTTGCAGTTGGAGTGAGCCTTGTTGTAGTCGTCGAGCGCGAGGTTGACGCCGTTCTGGATGTAGATGCCCAGGTTGGCGTTCGGGCCGGTGAGGGCACCGAACATGCCGATCTTCAGGTCGCACGACGCGGCAGAGGCGCCGCCGGTGCCGCCGGCAGAGGGAGTCTCGCCGCCCTTGGTACCACAGGCACCGAGAGCAAGCGCCGCGGCCACGAGCGGCACAGCGAACTTGAGGGTGGAACGCACGGATGTCCTCCTGATGTCACACATCCCTCGGATGAGGGCTGACACGGAGACTAGGCCTAATTTCGTGCTGAGGTCACGACCTAAGACCGATCGGTGACCGAGCCGTGACCTCGGCGTGACGCTCGGGCCGAACGATTTGCGGTAATCCGACGTCAGGACGCCGGGAATCCGTTGATGACCGCCTCCGCCACCTCTTTCATCCCGAGGCGGCGGTCCATCGCCGTCTTCTGGATCCAGCGGAAGGCGTCCGCCTCGCTCAGCTTGAGCTGTGCCATGAGCACGCCCTTGGCGCGGTCGACGAGCTTGCGCGTCTCGAGCCGCTCTCCGAGGTCGGCGACCTCGGCCTCGAGCGCCTTGAGCTCCTGCCAGCGTGAGGTGGCGATGTCGATCGCCGGACGAAGGTCGGCCGCGGTGAACGGCTTGACGATGTACGCCATCACCCCGGCGTCGCGGGCCCGCTCGACGAGCTCGGTCTGCGAGAACGCCGTGAGCATGATGACCGGGCACAGCTTCGCCTCGTGCAGCTGCTCGGCGGCCGAGAGACCATCGAGCACCGGCATCTTGACGTCCATGATGACGAGGTCGGGCTTGACCTCGCGGGCGAGCTCGACAGCCTGCTCGCCGTTGCTCGCCTGCCCCACGACGTCGTATCCCTGCTCACCGAGCATCTCGACGAGATCCAGCCGGATCAGCGCCTCGTCCTCGGCGACGAGGATGCGGGTTTCGCCGCCCGCCGGGGCGGGCTTGCTGGCCGGCGTGGCCTGGGGTTTGGGGCTGGTGCTCTCGTCTGTGCTCACGGGCAAAGCCTAGCCGGGGCGAGGTTTCCGGCGCGTTTCGGGACCGTGACGCCCGGGCGCCGCGGGCGCGTGCTCACCGACGGTCGCGGAGCTCCCCGACTGCCGTGGTCGCAGCCGTGGTCCGCGCGCCAGGGACAAGGGTGCCGGGAGCGGGACTCGAACCCGCACGGCCTTGCGGCCAGAGCATTTTGAGTGCCCCGTGTCTGCCATTCCACCACCCCGGCTGGAGTGCCGGGCCAGCATACCGGCGCGGCGAGCCACGGTATGCCGCCGGGAGCGGGTGGCCGCCCGTGGCCCGTCTCCGGAAGGCGGGCGACGCACCGCAGACCTGCGTATGCCGCCGGGCGGGGCCGAGCGCATACGCAGGTCTCAGGCGGCGAATACAGGTTGTCCAGATGGCGCCGGCGTCAGCCGGTGACCTCCTCCGGGCGGTAGGCGGGCGCCCTGCGGTGCACGGCGTCGCCGACTCGGTGGACCCGCAGTGCATTCGTCGAACCGGGAATGCCGGGCGGCGAGCCGGCGACGATGACGACGCGCTCCCCCTCGGCCACGCGGCCCTCGGGGATCAGCTTGAGGTCCACCTGCATCGCGAACTGGTCGGTGTGATGCATGCGCGGGACGAGGTACGTCTCGACGCCCCAGACCAGGGCGAGCTGCGACCGGACGCGTTGCTCGGAGGTGAAGGCCAGCATCGGCAGCCGGGGCCGGATCCGCGCCATGCGCTTGGCCGAGCCGCCGGTCTCGCTGAACGTGATGAGGAACCGCGCCCCGACAACCTCGCCGATCTCGACTGCCGCCTTGGTGACGGCGCCACCGACGGTCTTCGGGTTGGTCTTCATCCGCGCGATCTTGTCGTAGCCGTGCTCCTCGGTGCTCTCGATGATCCGGGCCATCGTGTGCACGGCCTCGATGGGCCAGGCGCCGACCGACGTCTCGCCGGAGAGCATGAGGGCGTCCGCACCGTCGAGGACGGCGTTGGCGGCGTCGGAAGCCTCGGCGCGTGTCGGCCGGGGGTTCTCGATCATCGACTCGAGCACCTGGGTCGCGACGATGACCGGCTTGGCCTCCCGGCGAGCCAGCTCGATCGCGGACTTCTGCACGAGCGGGACGTCCTCGAGCGGCATCTCGACGCCGAGGTCGCCACGGGCGACCATGATGCCGTCGAAGGCCTGGACGATCGCCTCGAGGTTGTCCACGGCCTGCGGCTTCTCGATCTTGGCGATGACCGGGATGCGGTACCCGAACTCGTCCATGATCTCGTGCACGTCGATGATGTCGTCGGCAGAGCGTACGAACGACAGGGCGATCAGGTCGGCGCCGAGGCGCATTGCGAAACGGAGGTCCTCACGGTCCTTCGCCGACAAGGCCGGGACGCTGACCGCGACTCCGGGCAGGTTGATTCCCTTGTTGTTGCTCACCTCGCCGCCGACGACCGTCTCGGTGAGCACGTCGGTGTCGGTGACCTCGACAGCCCGGAGCATGACCTTGCCGTCGTCGATGAGCAGGACGTCACCGGGCTTCACGTCGCCCGGCAGGCCGGCATACGTCGTACCGACGATGGTGTCGTCGCCCTCCACGTCACGCGTGGTGATGGTGAAGCGCTGGCCCTTGCTCAGGGCCACCGGGCCGGACGCGAAGCGGCCGGTGCGGATCTTGGGACCCTGCAGGTCCACGAGGATGCCAACGGCGCGGCCGGAGCCGTCGCTCGCGGCACGCACGTCGCGGTAGACCTGCTCGTGGATCGAGTGGTCGCCGTGGGAGAGGTTGAGCCGAGCGACGTCCATACCGGCGTCGACGAGAGCTCGAAGCTGCTCAGGGGATGAGGTCTTGGGACCGATCGTGCAGACGATCTTGGCGCGACGCATGCTTCAACCTTATGGGTGCTGTGACGTGGGTCACCACGAGGGTTCGCCTTCTGGACGAACCCGCGTGGCGGGGTGGAACGGCCGCCTGCCGAGGGCAGGCCACCATGACCGGGCGTCCTTGACCGGTGGGTCCTGGGTGGTGCTGCGGGACAGATCCGAGGCGTGCTCGAGGAGCTGCCCCGGCTAAGGCCCGGCCGGCTCAGACCGTGAGCGGGCGGTCGGTGGGCGCGATCGGCCTCGGCAGCGAGGACGATCCGGTGAGCCACGCGTCGACGCCGGCCGCCGCGGCGCGGCCCTCCGCGATCGCCCACACGATGAGCGACTGCCCGCGGCCGGCGTCACCGGCGACGAAGACGCCGGGAACGGAGGACATGAAGTTCTTGTCGCGCCGGACGTTCGAGCGCTCGTCGAGCTCGACGCCGAGCTGCTCCACGACCCCGGGACCCTGCGGGCCGAGGAAGCCCATCGCGAACAGCACCAGGCCGGCGGGGATCTCCCGCTCGGTGCCGGACTTCGGCGTGAACCGGCCGTCGACCATCTCGACCTCGGTGAGGCGCAGGGCCCGGACGTTGCCGTCGTCGTCTCCGACGAACTCCGACGTGCTGACGGCGTAGACCCGCTCGCCACCCTCCTCGTGCGCGCTGGCGACCCGGTAGATCATCGGATACGTCGGCCACGGCTGGTTGCCGGGTCGGTCGTCGCCGGGCTGGGGCAGGATCTCCAGGCTCGTCACCGATGCCGCGCCCTGCCGGTGCGCGGTGCCGATGCAGTCGGCCCCGGTGTCGCCGCCACCGATGACGACGACGTGCTTACCGGTCGCGAGGATCTGGTCCGGCACGTCCGTGCCGAGCGAGGCCCGGTTGGACTGTGGGAGGAAGTCCATCGCCTGGTGGATGCCGCCGAGCTCACGCCCAGGCACCGACAGGTCGCGCGGGACGGTCGCACCGACAGCCAGCACCACCGCGTCGTACCGGTCGAGCAGCTGCTTGCCGGTGATGTCGACGCCGATGTCGACGCTGTTGCGGAACCGGGTGCCCTCGGCCTCCATCTGCGCGAGCCGGCGGTCCAGCACCGACTTCTCCATCTTGAACTCGGGGATGCCGTAGCGGAGCAGACCACCGGGCTTGTCGGCCCGCTCGAACACCGCGACCGTGTGGCCGGCCCGGGTCAGCTGCTGGGCGGCGGCCAGGCCGGCCGGGCCCGAGCCGACGACGGCGACCGTCTTGCCCGAGAGGCGCTCGGGCGGCAGCGGCTTGACGAGACCGCTCGCGAACGCGCGGTCGATCGTGGTCACCTCGACCTGCTTGATCGTCACCGCGGGCTGGTTGATACCGAGCACGCAGGCGGTCTCGCACGGCGCCGGACACAGACGGCCGGTGAACTCCGGGAAGTTGTTCGTCGCGTGGAGCCGCTCGATCGCATCGGCCCAGTCGCCCCGCCAGGCCAGGGTGTTCCATTCTGGGATGAGGTTGCCCAGGGGGCAGCCGGAGTGGCAGAAGGGAATGCCGCAGTCCATGCAGCGGCCGGCCTGGCGCTGGAGCTGGGCGACCTCCTGCTCCTCGTAGACCTCCTTCCAGTCCCGGATACGGACGGGGACCGGTCGGCGGGCTGGGAGCTCGCGCTCGCGGGTCGTGAGAAAGCCTTGCGGGTCAGCCACGGGACGCCTCCATGATCCGGTTCCACACTTCGGGGCCGTCGAGGTCGAGGCCGTGTTGTGTCGCCTCGGCGCGCACGTCCAGGACCCGCTGGTAGTCACGCGGCAGGACGAGCGTGAACCGCTGGCTGGCCGCTGCCCAGTCGTCGAGAAGTGCACGGGCGACCGGGGATTCCGTCCAGCGGACGTGCGCCTCGAGCAGCTCGGCCAGCGCGGAGACGTCGGCGGGGCGCAGGGGCAGCAGGTCGACGAGCTCACCGTTGACCAGGGCCGGGTCGAGGTCGAGGACGTATGCCACGCCTCCCGACATGCCGGCGGCGAAGTTGCGCCCGGTGCTGCCGAGGACGACCGCGGTGCCACCCGTCATGTACTCGCAGCCGTGGTCGCCGACCCCTTCGACGACCGCCCGCGCACCGGAGTTGCGGACGCAGAACCGCTCGCCCACCACGCCACGCAGGAACAGCTCGCCGGTCGTGGCACCGTAGGCGATGACGTTGCCCGCGATGACGTTCTCCTCGGCCACCAGGGTCGCCCGGCGGTCCGGTCGCACCACGACTCGGCCGCCCGACAGGCCCTTGCCGACATAGTCGTTGGCGTCGCCGAACAGCTGGAGCGTGATGCCGGCTGGGAGGAAGGCCCCGAAGGACTGGCCGCCGGAGCCGGTCATCACCAGCTCGATCGTGTCGTCGGCGAGGCCTTCCGGGTGCGCCTTGGTGACGTGGTGGCCGAGCATCGTGCCGACGGTGCGGTTGACGTTGCGGACCGCGATCTCACTGCGCACCCGCTCGCCCGTCTCGATCGCGGGCAGCGCCCGGCTGACCAGCTCGTTGTCGAGGGCCTTGTCGAGACCGTGGTCCTGCACGGTGGACTGGTACAGCGTGCCGCCCGTGGGGTTGTCGGCGGTGGTCAGGATGGGCGTCAGGTCGAGACCGGATGCCTTCCAGTGCGCGATGGCCTTGTCCAGGTCGAGGCTCGCCACCTGACCGACGGCCTCCTCGATCGAGCGGAAGCCGAGCGCAGCGAGGTTCTCGCGAACCTCTTCGGCGATGTACTCGAAGAAGGTCTCGACGAACTCGGGCTTGCCGGTGAAGCGAGCGCGCAGCTCGGGGTTCTGGGTCGCGATGCCGACCGGACAGGTGTCGAGGTGACAGACCCGCATCATGACGCAGCCCGACACCACGAGCGGCGCGGTCGCGAAGCCGAACTCCTCGGCGCCGAGCAGCGCCGCGATGACGACGTCGCGGCCGGTCTTGAGCTGGCCGTCGACCTGCACGACGATCCGGTCGCGGAGCCCGTTGAGGACGAGCGTCTGCTGGGCCTCGGCAAGGCCGAGCTCCCAGGGCGCACCGGCGTGCTTGAGCGAGGTCAGGGGCGAGGCGCCGGTGCCACCGTCGTGGCCGGAGATGAGCACGACGTCGGCGTGTGCCTTGGAGACACCCGCCGCGACCGTGCCAACGCCGATCTCCGCCACGAGCTTGACGTGGACGCGTGCGGAGGGATTGGCGTTCTTGAGGTCGTGGATCAGCTGCGCCAGATCCTCGATCGAGTAGATGTCGTGGTGTGGCGGGGGTGAGATGAGGCCCACTCCGGGAGTGGAGTGCCGGGTCTTGGCCACCCAGGGGTACACCTTGTGCCCGGGCAGCTGGCCCCCCTCGCCGGGCTTGGCGCCCTGCGCCATCTTGATCTGGATGTCGTCGGAGTGGGTGAGGTAGAGGCTCGTCACGCCGAACCGGCCCGACGCGACCTGCTTGACCGCCGACCGGCGCTCGGGGTCGAGCAGCCGCTCCTTGTCCTCGCCGCCCTCGCCGGTGTTGGACCGTCCGCCGAGGCGGTTCATCGCCACCGCGAGTGTCTCGTGCGCCTCCAGCGAGATCGAGCCGTAGCTCATCGCGCCGGTGTTGAACCGCCTGACGATCTCGCTGACCGGCTCGACCTCCTCGATCGGCACGGGCAGCCGCCCCGTGACGCCGGTCGGCTTGAAGGCCATCAGCCCGCGCAGCGTCATCAGGCGCGTGGTCTGGTCGTCGATCCGCTCGGTGTACTGCTTGAAGATGTCGTAGCGCCGCTGACGGGTCGAGTGCTGGAGGCGGAACACCGTCTCGGGGTCGAACAGGTGCGGCTCGCCCTCGCGGCGCCACTGGTACTCGCCACCCACGTCGAGGACCCGGTGCGGCTGGTGGACGCCGTCCGGCGGGTAGGCGCGTGCGTGCCGCTCCGACGCCTCACGGGAGATGACGTCGAGGCCGACACCCCCGAGCTGCGACACCGTGCCGGTGAAGTAGCGGTCGACGAGCTCCTGGGAGAGGCCGATGGCCTCGAACACCTGGGCGCCGCGGTAGGAGGCCACGGTCGAGATGCCCATCTTCGACATGACCTTGAGGACGCCCTTGCCGAGTGCCTTGATGAGGTTGCGGACCGCCTTCTCCGGGGAGACCCCCTCGATGTCGCCGGACCGGACGAGGTCCTCCACGGTCTCCATCGCGAGGTACGGGTTGACGGCCGCGGCGCCGTACCCGATGAGGAGCGCGACGTGGTGCACCTCGCGCACGTCCCCCGCCTCGACGAGCAGACCGACCTGGGTGCGCGTCTTCTCACGGATCAGGTGGTGGTGCACGGCGGCGGTCAGCAGCAGGGACGGGATGGGTGCGAGGTCGCGGCCGGAGTCCCGGTCGGACAGAACGACGAAGCGCGCACCGCGCGAGATCGCCTGCGAGACCTCGGCGAAGATCTCGTCGAGCCGTTCGCGCATGGCCGCCGCACCGCCGGTGACGTCGTAGAGGCCGCGCACCACGTGAGTGGCGTAGCCGGGCAGGTCGCCGTCGGCGTTGATGTGCACGATCTTCGCGAGCTGGTCGTTGTCGATGACCGGGAAGTCGAGCACGAGCTGCCGAGCGTGCGACGGGGTTGCGGAGAGAGCGTTGCCCTCCGGCCCCATGTACGTGCCGAGCGAGGTGACGAGCTCCTCGCGAATCGCGTCGAGGGGCGGGTTGGTCACCTGGGCGAACAGCTGGGTGAAGTAGTCGAACAGCAGCCGTGGGCGCGAGGACAGCACCGCGATCGGCGTGTCCGTGCCCATCGAGCCGAGCGCCTCGGCGCCGGATCGCGCCATCGGCGTGAGGAGGATGCGCAGCTCCTCCGCGGTGTAGCCGAAGGTCTGCTGCCGGCGCGCGACCGACGCGGCGGTGTGCACGATGTGCTCACGCTCCGGCAGCTCCTCGAGCCGGATCAGACCGCCGTGGAGCCACTCGGCATACGGCTTGGCGGCGGCGAGCTGGCTCTTGATCTCGTCGTCGCTGACGATCCGTCCGTGCTCGGTGTCGACGAGGAACATCCGGCCCGGCTGGAGCCGGCCCCGCTGCACGATCGTGGCCGGGTCGAGCTCGAGCACGCCGGACTCGGAGGCCAGCACGACCAGGCCGTCGTCGGTCACGGTGTACCGGCCGGGGCGGAGACCGTTGCGGTCGAGCACGGCGCCGACGAGCGTGCCGTCGGTGAAGCAGACGTTGGCCGGGCCGTCCCACGGCTCCATGAAGGTCGAGTGGAACTCGTAGAAGGCCCGGCGCGCCGGGTCCATCGTCTCGTGGTTCTCCCACGCCTCGGGGATCATCATGAGCACGGCGTGCGGGAGCGACCGGCCGCCGAGGTGCAGCAGCTCCAGCACCTCGTCGAAGCTCGCCGAGTCGGACGCGTCCGGGGTGCAGATCGGGTAGAGCCGCTCGAGGTCCCCCGGGATGATGTCGGAGGTCAGCTGGCTCTCGCGGGCACGCATCCAGTTGCGGTTGCCCTTGACGGTGTTGATCTCTCCGTTGTGTGCGATGAAGCGGTACGGGTGGGCCAGCGGCCACGACGGGAAGGTGTTCGTCGAGAACCGCGAGTGGACCAGTGCCAGCTCCGAGGCGAAGCGCGGGTCGGACAGGTCCGGGAAGAACGGCTCGAGCTGACCCGTGGTCAGCATGCCCTTGTAGACGATGGTCCGCGAGCTGAGCGACGCGAAGTAGACGTCGACCTCGCGCTCCGCGCGCTTGCGCAGGCAGAACGCGAGCCGGTCGAGGCCGAGCGCGACCTGGCGTCCGATCGAGCTGCTGACGAAGAGCTGCTCGAAGAACGGCATACAGTCGCGGGCCACCTGGCCGACGAGGTCGGCCTCCACCGGCACCGGCCGCCAGCCGAGAACCTTGAGGTTCTCGGCGACCGCCAGCTCCTCGATGCGGGCCTTCGCGGCGGCGCGCTCGACAGCGTTCTGGGGCAGGAAGGCGATGCCGGCGGCATACGCCCCGCTGTTCGGAAGGGTGAACGGGACGACCGCGCGGAAGAACTCGTCCGGGATCTGCAGGAGGATGCCGGCGCCGTCACCGACGTGCGGGTCGGCGCCCGTGGCACCGCGGTGGTCGAGGTTGCGCAGGGCCGTCATGGCGTGCTCGACGATGTCGTGTCCAGCCGTCCCGCGCATCGTGGCGATGAGCGCGACCCCGCAGGCGTCATGCTCGAACTCGCGACGGTAGAGGCCGGAGTTCTCCGGGTGTGCACTGAAGAGGGCACGGGTGCGGGTGTGCGGCGACATCTTCACCGTCCTTCTGTTGGTCCCAGAGGCGACCAAGACGGCGCCGCGTGACATGACTGGAGCCGGGCAGGTGCCCCTCCCCCCAGGCGTGCTGGGGGAACGACATCTCATCCCGGAAAGCGCAGTGGACGGCTTTGGCCACAGGCAGTGGGACGACGATATCGGAGCAGCGCGTCGTCCTACCTGTTGATACTCGGGATTCCGTATGGTGAGACGTCGTGCGAGAGGACACACGCCGTTCACGCGCACGTCACATCACGACGTGGACGGGCGCTCCTGCTTCCCACTGCCCACGGCGGCGGCGTTTGCCCCGTCGCCGACCGTCGTTGCCGAAGGATCTCCGTCGCCGTCCGGGCGTTCCGGCAGAGACATCCGTCCGAAGTGGCGCCACAGGTAGAGACCGAGGAGGAAGACGAGGATCGAGACCCAGGTGTTGACGCGCTGGCCGAGGATGAGGTTGGCCTCGTCGCTGCGCATGTTCTCGATGACGATGCGGCCGACGGGGTAGCCCATGACGTATGCCGCGAACACCTGGCCGGGCTTCAGCGTGTACCTGCGGCCGAGCCAGATCAGGAAGGCGGCGAGCAGGAGACACCACAGCGCCTCGTAGAGGAAGGTCGGCTGGAAGTAGCCCTTGACGATGGGGTTGCCTGACGCGTCGACGACGGCGCGGCCGGCCGAGGTGTCCCACTCGTAGATCCTCAGGCGCCACGGCAGGTCGGTGGGTGCGCCGTAGATCTCGTTGTTGAACCAGTTGCCGAAGCGTCCCATCGCCTGGGCGATGGCGATGCCGGGCGCCGCGGCGTCGACGAAGTCCCGGAACAGCACCTGGTGGCGGCGGCAGCCGATCCAGGCACCGAGCGCGCCCAGTGCGATCGCGCCCCAGATGCCGAGCCCACCCTCGTAGATGGCGAACGCCTTCCACGGGTCGCCACCCTTGCCGAAGTACGGCTGTGGCGTCGTGATGAGGTGGTAGAGGCGGCCCCCGAGGATGCCGAAAGGCACCGCCCACGCCGAGACGTCGATCGTCACACCGGGGCGGTAGCCGCGCGCCGTGAGGCGCTTGGCGGTGAGCCACACCGCGACGATGATCCCGGCGAGGATGCACATGGCGTAGCCACGGATCGGGATGGGGCCGAGGTGCCAGACCCCCACCGTCGGTGAGGGGATCTCGGCCGGCAGGGCCGACACCAAGGTGGGTATGCCGGTCAGCATGCTCATGCTCGGGCCTTCCTGACGCCGTCGGCTAGCTCTCTGGCGAGGCGGCCCAGCGCCTCGAGGCCGGCCGCGGGGGTGCTGGCCTCGGTGAGACACCGGACGAGCGCCGAGCCGACGATGACTCCGTCGGCGAACCTGCCGACCTGGGCGGCCTGGTCGCCGCTGGACACGCCGATCCCGACGCACACCGGCACGTCCGAGGCGGCACGTGTGCGGGAGACCAGGTCGTCGGCGGCCTCGCCGACGCTTGCGCGCGCACCGGTGACGCCCATGACGGCCGCCGCGTAGACGAAGCCTCGGCATGCCGCGGTGACAGCCGCGAGGCGCTCGGGAGTGGAGCTGGGGGCGACGAGGAAGACCTTGTCGAGGTCGTGGGCGTCGGCGGCCGAGATCCACTCCGCGGCCTCGTCCGGGATGAGGTCGGGCGTGATCAGGCCCGCTCCCCCTGCAGCAGCCAGGTCGGCGGCGAACCGCTCGACGCCGTAGTGCAGGACCGGGTTCCAGTAGGTCATGACGAGCGCTCCCGCGCCGGCCGCCGACACCTCACGGGTGGCGGTGAACACGTCCTTGAGACGCACGCCGGCCTCCAGGGCGCGGACCGCGGCGTCCTGGATCACCGGGCCGTCCATGACCGGGTCGCTGTACGGCACCCCGATCTCGAGGATGTCGACGCCGTTGTCGACGAGGGTGCACATCGCCTCGATCGACCCGTCGACGGTCGGGAAGCCGACCGGCAGGTAGCCGATGAGTGCCGGACGGCCCTCCGCGCGGCACTTCTCGAGGATCGGACCGACGCTCAACTCTGCTCCCCCATGCCCTTGGCGCCCGGGTTGTCGGGCGGACGCCCGACCGTGGACCGGCCCGAGTCGTCGATGAGGCCGAACCACTGCGCGGCCGTGTGGACGTCCTTGTCGCCCCGCCCCGAAAGGTTGACGAGGATGACCGCGTCGCGACCGAGCTCACGGCCGAGCTGCATCGCACCAGCGAGTGCGTGCGCGCTCTCGATGGCCGGCAGGATGCCCTCGGTGCGCGACAGGAGACGGAACGCCTCCATTGCCTCGTCGTCGGTGATCGGGCGGTACTCGGCGCGCCCTGACTCGAGAAGGTAGGCGTGCTCGGGGCCGACGCTCGGGTAGTCGAGACCGGCGGACACGCTGTGGGACTCGATCGTCTGGCCGTCGTCGTCCTGCAGGACATACGTGTAGGCCCCGTGCAGCACGCCGGGCGTGCCTGCCGAGAACCGGGCGGCGTGCTTGCCCGAGGCGATGCCGGACCCGCCCGCCTCGAACCCGACCAGCCTGACCGTCGGGTCGTCGATGAAACGGTGGAAGATCCCCATCGCGTTGGACCCGCCGCCGACGCACGCGCAGACGACGTCCGGCAGGCGCCCGACGAGGTCGAGGACCTGCTGGCGCGCCTCGACGCCGATGACCCGGTGGAAGTCACGCACCATCTCCGGGAAGGGGTGCGGACCGGTCACCGTGCCAAGGACGTAGTGGGTCGTGGCGACGTTGGCGACCCAGTCGCGGAAGGCTTCGTTGACGGCGTCCTTGAGCGTCCGGCTGCCGTTGTCGACGGGGACGACCTCTGCGCCGAGGAGCCGCATCCTCGCGACGTTGAGGGCTTGGCGCTCGGTGTCCTTGCGGCCCATGTACACCACGCACTCGAGACCCAGCAGCGCCGCGGCGGTAGCCGTCGCGACGCCGTGCTGACCGGCGCCGGTCTCGGCGATGACTCGCGTCTTGCCCATCCGCTTGGTGAGCAGCGCCTGGCCGAGGACGTTGTTGATCTTGTGCGACCCAGTGTGGTTGAGGTCCTCGCGCTTGAGGATCACCCGCGCGCCGCCACAGTGCTCGGCGAAGCGCGGCACCTCGGTGATGATGCTCGGACGCCCGGTATAGGTGCGGTGCAGCCGCTCGAGCTCGCCGACGAACTGCGGGTCGACGACGGCCTTGCGCCACACCTCCTCGAGCTGCTCGAGAGCGGGGATGAGCGCCTCAGGGACGTACCGCCCGCCGAACGCTCCGAACCGGCCGTATGCCGGGTGCTGCTCCGTCGTGGTCACGCCGGCTCCCTGGTCGCGTCGTCTTGGCGCTCGCCGCGCACAGCGATGGCGGCCTCGATGAAGGCACGGACCGCCTGCTCCGGCGCGCCGTCTCGGACCAGCGCCTCGCCGACGAGGACCGCGCCCGCGCCGGCGCGGACGTAGGCCGCCACGTCGGCCGGCCCGGTCACCCCGGACTCGGCGACTGCGACGACATCGTCCGGGACGCTCGGCAGCAGGTCGGTCACCACGCGCGGGTCGACCTCGAGCGTCTTGAGGTTGCGGGCGTTGATGCCCACGAGTGCGGGGCGCACAGCGAGCGCGCGGTCGAGCTCGGCGGCGTCGTGCACCTCGACGAGTGCGGTCATGCCGAGCTCGCGTGCCTGGTCGTGCAGATCGGCCATGAGCGTGTCGTCGAGTGCAGCGACGATGAGCAGGATCAGGTCGGCACCGTGGGCACGGGCCTCGGTCACCTGGTACGCGTCGACCATGAAGTCCTTGCGCAGCAAGGGAACCCGGACAGCGTCGCGCACCTGGTCGAGGTCGGCGAGGCTGCCGCCGAAACGCCGCTCCTCCGTGAGGACGCTGACGGCGCTCGCTCCCCCGGCGGCATACGACCCGGCGAGCCGACCGGGCTCCGGAATGTCTGCGAGCGCGCCCTTGCTCGGGCTCGACCGCTTCACCTCGGCGATGACGGCGACGCCGGGCGCGGCCCGGAGGCCGGGGACCGGGTCGAGCGCCGGAGCGGCATAGGTGAGACGCCGCTCGAGCTCGGCGTACGGCGTCGAGGCACGACGGCGCTCGAGATCCTCGCGGACGCCGCTGATGATCCCGTCGAGAACCGTGGGCACTGCTCTCAGCTCTTGCCGAGCGTGCCGCGCCCGGACTCGTGCGGCGCGTCGACGACGCTGCCGTCCTGAGCCGCGTGGCCCTTGTTGCCGTAGCCGGCCATCGACAGGACCTTGCCGGACACGACGCCCCCGATGATCACCACCGCGCCGACGATGCCGAGCGCCAGGTTGGGCAGCAGGACGCCGATCGCGGCGATGAGGGACCCGAGCAGGATGACTCCCACCCCTGTCCACGCCGCGACGCTGTGCCCGTGGTCCTCGTGCTGCTCTTCCATGGCTCCCTCTCTCGTATGGTCCGTCCCGTGCCGTCGGGACCGACGCACGACATTCTGTCAGGTCTTGTTGTCAGGTCTCGTCAGGGGCGTCATGCACCGTCGGGTCCTGGCCCTCGCTCAGCTCGTCCCAGGCCGTGCGCACCTGGCCGCGCGGTCCGGCGTCGGGCCGGCTGCCCCGGTCGTACCGGCCGGACAGCCCCGCCCACGACCGGCTCGACAGCGCGGCGAGCACGGAACCGGCGACCAGGACGACGGACGCGAGAAGCGCGACCCACGCCCACGCCGTGGCCGCGCCGGTCGTCGCGGGCGACGTGGTGCGTGCCAGCTCTCGCGCGACCGCCGAAGCGACGGCGTCGACGGGTCGGAGCACCACGAGGACGGTGAGCAGGAGCGTGCCGAGCGCCGCGAGCACGAGCACCACGGCCGACACGGATCGGATGACCCGCCCGCCGGTCATCATGCCCAGCAGGGCGACGATGCAGACCACGGCGAGGCCCACGACACCCGGCGCGGCCGAGCCGCCCGAGACGTCGACGACGCCACGGCTGAGGACGTCCTTCGCCTCGCCCGTGGCCCAGGTGAGAGTGCTCAGGCCGACCAGCAGCAGTGCCGGGACGAGCACGACGAGCGCCGACCGCTTCTTGTCGAGGGTCATCGGTCGGCCCCGTCGCGGACCGGTCGGAGCCCCGCGGCCGCGGCGACTGCCCGCAGAGCTGCAGCCGCTTTGTTGACCGTCTCCTCGTACTCGAGGTGAGGCACGGAGTCGGCGACGATCCCGGCGCCCGCCTGGACGTGGGCGACGCCGTCCTTGATGAGCGCGGTGCGGATCGCGATGGCCATGTCGAGGTCGCCGGCGAAGTCGAGATAGCCGACGACCCCGCCGTACAGGCCGCGGCGCACGCCTTCGTAACCGTCGATCAGCGCCATGGCGCGCGGTTTCGGAGCGCCGCTCAGGGTGCCTGCCGGGAAGGTTGCGACGAGCGCATCGTAGGCAGTCTGGTCGTCGCGGAGGTCGCCGACCACGGTCGACTCGATGTGCATGATGTGGCTGTAGCGCCGGATGGACATGAAGTCGACGGTGTCGACGCTGCCGGCCCGGCAGATGCGCTGAAGGTCGTTGCGCGCCAGGTCGACGAGCATGATGTGCTCGGCCCGCTCCTTGGCGTCGCCGAGCAGCTCCTCCGCAAGATGGTGGTCGTGGTCCGGTGACTTGCCGCGGGGCCGGGATCCGGCGATCGGGTGCGTGATCGCCTGCCGGCCGGTGACCTTGATCAGCGCCTCGGGGCTGGACCCCACGATGTCGTATGCCGTCCCGTCGGGGTGCGGGATGCGCAGCAGGTACATGTACGGGCTGGGATTGCTGACCCGCAATGCGCGGTAGACGTCGAGTGCGTCCGCCTCGCACGCAACGCTGAACCGCTGGGAGACGACGATCTGGAACGCCTCGCCCGCCCGGATCGCCTCCTTGGCGTCCTCGACCATCGCCTCGAACTGCTCCTGCGTGTGGCTGCTCGTCGGCTCGCTCACCCGCGGCTCGATCGTGGCCACCGTGCTCGGGGCGGGCTCGGCCAGCTCGCGCGTCATCCGGTCGAGGCGGGCGACGGCGTCCGCCCAGGCCTCCTCGATGCGCTCGTCGGTGGCGTCGTGGTTGACGGCGTTGGCCACGAGCAGGAGCGAGCCGTCGCTGTGGTCGAACACCGCCAGGTCGGTGGCCAGCATCATGCCGACCTCGGGCAGGTGCAGGTCGTCGCGCCCATGGTCCGGCACGCGCTCCCAGCGTCGGACGGCGTCGTACGTGATCGCACCGACGAGCCCGCCGGTGAGCGGCGGCAGCCCGGGGATGTGTGGGGTCGCCAGCGCCGCCACGGTGTCCCGCACCGCGACGGTCGGGTCGCCTGAGGTGGGCAGCCCCACCGGAGGCTCGCCGATCCAGTGCGTCTCCCCGTCCCGCTCCGTGAGCGTGGCGGCGCTGCGCGCACCGACGATCGAGTATCGCGACCAGACGCCACCATGCTCGGCAGACTCGAGAAGGAAGGTGCCCGGGGCGTCCTTGGCGAGCTTGCGGTAGACGCCGACCGGCGTCTCCGCGTCGGCCAGCACGCGCCGCACGACCGGGATGACTCGCCGGTGCTCGAGGGCCAGCTCGGTGAACACGGCGAGGCTGGGCCACGTCCGGCCCCACGCGAGCTCCGCGTGTGGCACGGGCGCGGCGGTCAGCGACGTGGTCGATTCAGACACCGGGACATTGTGTCCCACGCCGAGGTATGCCGGCGGGCCGGCTCGCCCCCCGGACTGCCGCGTGTGACAGGTGGGACCGCGCGCCCACTCGACGTGGGTTGGCCGGGTCAGGGGGTGGCGGGGTCTGGAGCACCGACGACGACAGGTAGCACTCGGGCGTCGAAGCAGGTGCGGTCGCCGGTGTGGCAGGCGGCGCCCACCTGGTCGACCTGGACCAGCACGGCGTCGCCGTCACAGTCGAGCCGGACCGCCTTGACGTGCTGGACGTGTCCGCTCGTGTCGCCCTTGCGCCAGTACTCGGACCTACTGCGGGACCAGAAGGTCACCCGTCCCTCGGTCAGGGTGCGTCGCAGCGCCTCGTCGTCCATCCAGCCGACCATGAGCACCTCGCGGGTGTCATGTTGTTGGACCACGGCGGCGACCAGGCCCTGCTCGTCGCGCTTGAGCAGGTCGGCGATCTTCGGGTCGAGGACGGTCGGGTCGGTCAGGTCGGTCACTCCGACATTCTGCCCGGGCCGTCCCCAAGCGCTGCGTGTGGTCTCGAAACCACGCTGCGGGTGCCGCGTGTCGATCGGTTCCCCGCACCGCAGGGCGGGCGAGGGAGCCCGGTCAGATCGCCTGCTGCTGGGCGACCCACGACTCGTGCAGCCGCGAGTAGACACCGCCGAGGCCGACGAGCTCGCTGTGATGTCCGCGCTCGACGACCCGGCCGGCGTCGACGACGATCACCTCGTCGGCGGCCTGGGCGGTGGACAGGCGGTGCGCGATCGCGATGGAGGTTCGCCCCCGCGTCAGGGAGTCGAGGGCTCGCTGGAGCCGCACCTCGGTGCTCGGGTCGACCGCCGAGGTCGCCTCGTCGAGGACCAGCAGGTCGGGGTCGGCGAGGTAGGCGCGGGCCAGCGCCACGAGCTGGCGCTCGCCCGCCGAGAGCGACTCCCCCCGCTGGCCGACGTCGGTCGAAAGTCCGAGCGGCAGAGTCGCTACCCACGCGTCGAGCCCCAGCTCGGTCAGCGTGAGCCGGACGTCGTCGGCACTGGCCTGCGGACGGCCGAACCGGAGGTTGTCGAGCAGCGTGCCGTCGAAGAGAAATCCCTCTTGCGGCACCAGCACCACCCGGGAGCGCAGCGACGAGAAGCGGATCGTGCGCAGGTCGACGCCGTCGAGCAGGACCTGGCCGCTCGTCGGGTCCATCAGCCGGGTCAGCAGCTTCGCGAGGGTCGACTTGCCCGAACCGGTCTCCCCGACGATGGCCACGCGGCTGCGCGGCGCGATCGTGAGGTCGATGTCGTGGAGCACCGGCTCGCCGCCGGGGTAGGCGAAGCCGACGCCGGTGAACTGTACGGTGATCGGTCCGCGCGGCAGCGACACGCCGTCGTCGGCAGGGTCGGCCACGTCGGCGGCCGTGTCGATGATGCCGATCACACGCCGCCACCCGGCCACGGCATTCTGCATCTCGTTGAGGATCTCGGTGGCCTGCTGGACCGGCATCGTGAAGAGGTTGACGAGGAACAGGAACGCGAGCAGCTCACCCAGCGTGAGACTGCCGCGAGCGCCGAGCACCGTGCCGACCACGAGGACGACGGCGGTGGTGAGCCCGGACACGAGCTGGCCGGAGGTGAAGGCGACGACCGAACGGGCCTGAGCGCCGATGGCCGCCGTGCGATGGGCCTCGACGGCCTCGTCGATCCGCTCGGCGGTGCGGTCCTCGACGCCATAGGCACGGATCGCCTGGGCTCCCACGACCGCCTCGGAGATGGCGCCCAGCATGTCCCCGACCCGCTCTCGCACGCGGGTGTAGGCGCGCCCGACGATCCCCTGGAACTTGCGGATGATGACGAACAGCGGCACGAAGCAGAGCCACACGACGAGAGCCAGCACCGGGCTGTAGATCACCATGAGCACGGTGGCCAGGCTGATCTGGGCGACGTTGATCATCAGCATGAGCCCGCCGAACTGCACGAACATCGAGATCGTGTCGACGTCGGAGGTCACGCGCGAGACCAGGGACCCGCGGCGCTCGGTGTTCTGCGTCAGCATCGCGAGGTCGTGGATGTGACGGAACGCCTTGAGCCGCAAGGTGGCCAGGCCGCTCTCCGAGGCCGTGAAGAGGCGGACGTTCACGAAGTAGGCAGAGAAGGCGGTGATGACCACACCGATGAGGGCGAGGCCGATGTAGCGGACGACGACGTCGAGGTCGGGGCCGCCCCCGGCGAGCAGCCCGTCGTCCGTGATCCGCTGGACCACGAACGGCACGAGGACCCGGCCCAGGGTCGAGAGCACCGCGAGCGCCACGGTGACCCAGATGCCCTTGCGCATCTCCGGCGAGAGCTCGAAGCCGCGCCGAAGCGTCTGCCAGGTGGTCATCCCCTTGCCGGTGGCGATCCCGTGGTGCTCAACCAGCGCCTGAGAGCGCATGCTCATCGTGAGACCTCCTGCTCGACCTCATCGCGGCCATGGTCTTCGCCGAGCTCCTCGTCGGCGGCGATGGCCTCGCGCTCGGCGGCCTCGCGGGCATATGCCGTGACGAGCCGCTCGTAGCCGACACACCGGCCGAGCAGCTGCTCGTGGGTGCCGTGGTCGACGACGCGCCCCTGCTCGATGTAGACGACCTCGTCGGCGAGCAGGATCGTGGCCATCCGGTAGGCGACCACCAGAACCGTCGTGCCGGAGCTCGCGTCGCGGAGCCGGTTGAGGATGGCCTGCTCGACGCTCGGGTCGACCGCGGAGGTTGCGTCGTCGAGAACGAGCAGCTGCGGCTCGCGAATCACCGCGCGGGCCAAGGCGATCCGCTGACGCTGGCCTCCGGAGAGGCTTGCACCGCGCTCCCCCACGTGGGTGTCCAGCCGGTCGGGCAGCCGCTCCACGAAGCCCGCCCCTTGAGCGACCTGGAGCGCTGCCCAGACGGCGTCGTCGTCATGTTCTGCGCCGAGGGTGATGTTGCCGCGCACACTGTCGTCGAACATGAAGGTCTGCTGTGCCACGAGGGCGGCGACGTCACTCACGTCTCCCTTGCGGACTTCGCGAAGGTCGACGTCGTCGACGAGCACGGCGCCGGAGTCGGGGTCGACGAGGCGCATGACGAGGTTGGTCAACGTCGACTTGCCGCTGCCCGTGGGCCCGACGAGCGCGACGGTCGCCCCGGGAGCGATGTCGAGGGTGACGTCGACGACGGCCGGGTTGAGGTCCGGCTCACCGTCCTCTGTCTCGATCTCGTAGGCATAGGCGAGGCCATCGGACTGGAGGTGGCTGGCCGACCCACGCGGGAGCTCCTTGGGGCCGTACTCCATGCTGCCGGTCGCCTCCAGCACCGCGTTGACGCGGTTCCACCCGACCACGGCCCGGGGCATCTCGGCGAGCACCCAGCCGAGGGCGCGCACCGGGAACGCGAGGATCGAGAACAGGTAGGCGATCTGCACGACCTGGGCAGCGGTCAGCTGGCCGGACTCGACGCGCAGCGTGCCGACGAGCAGGACGGCGAGCGTGCCGATGGTCGGGATCGCCTCGATCGTGGGGTCGAACCGGCCTCGGGTGCGGCCGACCTCGATGTTGGCATCGCGCAGCTCATGCGTGACGACGCGGAACCGGTCCGCCTCGTGGTCCTCGCGGCCGAGCGACTTGACGATGAGAGCCGCCTCGAAGCTCTCGTGGGCGACCTCAGAGACGTCTGCGCGCAGCTGCTGCGCACGGGTCACGCGGGGGGACATCGCCCGCTGGAACAGGACGTTGGCGAAGAACAGCATGGGAAAGACCGTCAGGCCGACGAGGGCGAGCCACGGGTCCACGATGACCATCTGGACGATGCCGAAGACGAGCATGACGATGACCCCGAGTGCCATGGGCAGGGGCGCGAAGATGTTCCAGGTCGCCTCGACGTCGGCGTTCGCGTTGGACAGCAGCTGCCCGGACGGATGCCGGTGGTGCCAGCTCAGGGGGAGCCGGAGGTACTGCCGGGTGACCTTGCGACGATAGGTCGCGCCGAGGTTGAACATCGCGATACCACCGGCGAGGCGGCGTCCGATGACCCCCACGGTGGTGACGAGGACGACGAGGGCGACGACGCCGCCGATGAACCACAGCTGCTGACCGGTCACCGAGCCGGCCTTGATCGCGGGTGCGACGGCCGCGTCCACGACCCATCCGATCGCCCACGCAGTGAGGCCGGTCATCACGCCGTAGATGACACTGCCGACCACGGCCAGGGCGAACCACCGCGGCTCACCCTTGATCCCTCTACCGATGACGGCAAGGCCCTCACGAAGGGTCGAGGTGGTCGGGACGTTCACGGTGTGGGGCTCCCCTGATGCTGCGCTCTGTTGACGGTTGCGCCTGCGACGGCTGGCGACGTGGCGACCACTCAGCCTCTCATGAGCCACCGACGACCCTGCGCGGCCGCCTCACCCACAGCCACTCAGCTCCGTCGCCGGGCCCGTCCGCGGCCGGCAGGGCCTCCGGCTCGTCCGCGCGCACGAAGCCGAGCCGGCCAAGGACCCGGTGGCTCGGCACGTTGTCGGGTTCCGTGTGCGCGACCACCTGAAGACCGGCGGCCTCCAGGGAGCGGCACATCGCGGACAGCACATCCGTCATCAGGCCGCCACCCCGTGCCGCAGGCACCAGCCCGTAGCCCACCTCGACGACGGCCCGCTCGTCCGGCGGTCCGAAGCACCCGATCGTCCCGACGGTGAGCGAGTCGGCCCGGCGGACGATATGGCGCGGCGACCACGCGTCCGGGTCGCCCATCATCCCGAGCGCGTCGAGGTCGTCCTCGCGCGGGTAGCCCTCTGCCCAGCCTGGTCGCCGCTCCCCCGCGCGCATGGCGTCGGCCTCGTCGCGGGTCACCGGTACCAGCCGGGCGAGCCGGGTCTCCACGACACCCGCCGAGATGGGCGGGGCGGATGCGCCGGTCGCGACCCAGTACCGGCGTATGCCGTCCCGCACGTCCTCGAGCACCCCTCCTTGCCCCTCGATGGTGCGCGCGGACCCGAGGTTGTCGTCGTCGCACGTGACCAGCACCGGGTCGATCGCACGGGCGGCGGCCAGGTCGAGGGCGATGCCCAGCGCTGCCGTCGCGACCCCGCGGCGACGTGAGCCGGGCCGGACGGCATACCCGATGTGGCCGCCCTCCACGAGCAAGGATGGGGAGAGCCCATGGCGCAGGGCGATCGTGCCCAGCACCCGGCCGTCCTCGACGATCCAGCGGTTCGACGAAGGCACCCGCCCCTCGGGGAGCGGCTCGTCCGATCGCTCCATCCGGCCCAGTGCGTCGACCCACTCCTCGAAGGCCTCCGGGTCACGCAGGATGTCGCGGTCGGAGGCCCGGTAGCTCGACCCGTGGATCAGCTCCCCGTCGAACTCGTCGACCATCTCCCACCACGAGTCGGCCAGGTCGACCGTGGGGCGCACCAGCTCGATCACCACACGACCCTAGAGACTCGCACGCCATGGGAGCCAATGAGTTACCACGTCGACGGCCCGCCGAACCCGACCTGAGAGGATGACCGCATGATGCGCCACGCCCAGTCCGAACGCCTGCAGCTCTGCGACGAGCTCGACCGTCTCGGCCCCGACGAGCCCACCCTGTGCGAGGGCTGGGAGACGCGAGACATGGCGGCGCACCTGGTCGTCCGCGAGCACCGGCCCGACCTGTCCGCCGGGCGCTTCATCCCGTTCCTGCGAGGCCACCTCGAGCGCGAGCAGCGCGCGATGGCACTCGGCGACTACGCCGCGCTCGTCGGGCGTGTCCGCATGGGCCCCCCGGTGTGGAACCCGATGCGCAACGCCCGGATCGACGAGCTGACCAACCTCGTCGAGTTCTTCGTCCACTTCGAGGACGTTCGCCGGGCGCAGCCTGAGTGGCAGCCGCGCGAGCTGCCTGCCGACCGGCGGGCCGCCCTGTGGACCGGGCTGCGCCGCTCGGCGCGCCTGATGTACCGCCGGGTCCCGACCGGGATCGTGCTCATCGCCGAGGGCGAGGGCCGGTATGCCGCGAAGCTCCCCGACGTGCATGGCACCGTCATCCTGCGCGGACGTCCGGAAGAGCTGATGCTCTACTCCTACGGGCGCACCACGGTCGCCGATGTCGAGCTCGAGGGCGACGCCGACGACATCGCCGCGCTGCAGGGAGTCCATCTCGGCATCAGCTGAGCGAGGCTGCGCGTCTGAGCGCGCTGAGCGCGATGAGCGGGCTTGCAGTGCGTCAGCGCACGGTGACGCCGGCGGCGCGCAGAGCGTCCTTGACCTCTGCGACGGTGAGCTCGCCGAAGTGGAAGACACTCGCCGCAAGGACGGCGTCCGCTCCCGCCTCGACCGCCGGGGCGAAGTGCTCGACCCGACCCGCGCCACCGCTCGCGATGACCGGCACCGACACGGCCGCGCGCACCTTCCGGATGAGCTCGAGGTCGAAGCCGTCTTTCGTGCCGTCGGCATCCATCGAGTTGAGCAGGATCTCGCCCGCGCCCAGCTCGGCCGCCCGAGCGCACCACTCGACGGCATCGAGATCGACCGGCGTTCGTCCTCCGTGCGTGGTCATGACAAAGTCGGCAGTCGGGGCACCGCCGCCTCCGATCCGCCGCCGGACATCCGCAGAGAGCACGAGCACCTGAGCGCCGAACCGGCTCGCGATCTCCGAGATCAGCTCGGGGCGCGCGATCGCGGCCGTGTTGACCCCGACCTTGTCCGCGCCCGCGCGCAGCAGCCGGTCGACGTCATCGACCGTGCGGACGCCACCGCCGACGGTGAGCGGGATGAACACCTGCTCCGCGGTGCGGCTGACCACCTCGTAGGTCGTCGCCCGGTTGCCGCTGCTGGCTGTCACGTCGAGGAACGTCAGCTCGTCGGCGCCCTGCTCGTCATAGACCTTGGCGAGCTCGACAGGGTCGCCGGCATCACGCAGGTTCTCGAAGTTGACGCCCTTGACCACCCGGCCGGCGTCGACGTCGAGGCACGCGATGACTCTGGTGGCGACCGGCATGGCCCCAATCTAGGCCAGCGCGCCCGATGGGTAGTGTCCCGTCCATGTGGCACCAGGTGACCGAGCCGGCGCTGCCGGAGCACGTCGAAGCCGTGGTCTCGCTCGCGACCCACGCGTCTCCGCGATGTGGCGCCGTGGTGGTCGTGGCCATCGACGGGCCGAGCGGGTCGGGCAAGACCACGCTGGCCCTCGGCGTGTCCGAGGCCCTCGGCACCCACGGCTCGGTCGAGGTCGTCCACATGGACCGGGTCTACCCAGGGTGGGACGGGCTCGCGGTCGCGCCTTCCCTGCTGGCCGACCAGGTGCTGGCCCCGATCTCGCGCGGCCAGCGGGCGGCATTCCGCATGTGGGACTGGATGCGGGACGAGTGGGACGGCACCAGCGAGGTGGCACCATCGCAGTTCCTCGTCGTCGAAGGGTGCGGTTCGAGCGTGCAGCCAGCCGGGCGGTATGCCGCCGTGGCCGTCTTCGTCGAGGCTGACCGAACGCTGCGGATGCGGCGCGGCATCGCTCGCGACGGTGAGGCGTACCGGCCGCACTGGGAGCGGTGGGCAGACCAGGAGACCGCGGTCTTCGCGGCCGACCGCACGAGGGAGCGTGCGGACCTCGTCCTCGACACATCTAGTCTCTGAGTCATGGAACCCGCGGACATGATGGCCGGAGTGGCCGCGTCGATGAAGGAGCGCACCGGACGGACGCTCGACGAGTGGGTCGCCCTCGTGCGGGCGGAGGGTCCCGATCCGATCGACCAGAAGGCGGTCCGCGCCTGGCTCAAGGACGTGCACGGTGTCGCGCAGAACAGCCAGTGGGCGATCGCCGATGCCGCGGCCATGGCGGCGGGGTGGGAGCGTCCGACCGTCACCGGCTACACGGACGCCCTCTACTCCGGTCCGCGGTCCGGGCTGCGCCCACTGCACGACGCCGTCGTCGAGCTGGCCCTGTCCATGGGGGACGACACCGAGGCACAGGGTCGCAGCACCTACATCCCGGTGGTCCGCAAGTCCCAGTTCGTCGCCGTCGCCCCGGGCCCGCGAGGCACTCTGCGGATCGGACTGCGCTACCGTGGTGACGCACCCGTCGACGACCGCCTTTCTCCTGCAAAGGGATTCGCTCAGGCGACCCACTGGATCCACCTGGCCGCCGACTCCACCCAAGCCGACGTCAAGTCGCTGACGCCACTCGTCGCTGCGGCATACGGCGACAACGGATGAGCACGCGAGCGATCCGTCCCCTCCCGTCCGCGTGGGTCATGACCGTGGCCCTCGTGGCCGTCGCCGCGAACTTGCGCATCGCCATCACGAGCGTCCCGCCCCTGCTCGACGCCATCTCCAGCGACCTCGGCCTGAGCCACGCCGCAGCCGGCGCGCTGACGACGCTTCCGGTGCTATGCATGGGGATCTTCGCGCCGGTGGCCTCGCGCATCGCCCACCGGCTGGGCGCCGCTGCCGCCGTGCTCGCCGCCGTCGCGAGCATCCTCGTCGGCACCGCCAGCCGCTTCGCGGGCGACAACCGCTTCGTGCTCTATGCGGGGACGTTCGTGTGCGGCGTCGGCATCGCGGTCGCCGGCACCCTGCTCCCACGGCTGGTCAAGGCCTTCTTCCCGCCCGAGCGGGCCGGTCTCATCACCGGCCTCTACATGCTGGCCATGATGGGCGGTGCCGCACTCAGCTCCGCGCTGTCCGTCCCCCTGGCCGACCGCCTCGGCTCCTGGCAGGCCTCGCTCGGCTCGTGGAGTGTCGTCGCGCTCGTCGGTCTGCTCGCGTGGACGCCGTTCACCGTGCGGGCGAACCCGCACCACACGCCCGGCGAGGAGGGACCGGGCCGGCTGCCGTGGCGCCATCCCACCGCCTGGCTCGTCGCGGCCTACCTCGCCCTCCAGTCGTGGTGCTTCTACTCGGCCGTCACGTGGCTGGCGCCGACGTACGTCGAGCAGGGCTGGTCCCGCGCGTCTGCCGGCTACCTCGCAGCCGTGTTCAGCGGGGCACAGATCGTGTCCGGGCTGCTCGGTCCGGTCCTGAGCGACCGGACGTCCGACATGCGCCGGCTGCTGCTCCCGGCCGCAGTGCTCGGGGTGGCCGGCTGCGTCGCGATCTGGCTCGCCCCCCTCGCGGCCCCGTGGGTCTGGGCGGCCGTGACGGGCCTCGGACAGGGTGCGGCGTTCTCGCTGGCTCTCGTGCTGCTCGTGCGCTACACGTCGACGCCGGAGGCCAGCGGCCGGCTCACCGGAATGGCCTTCCTCTTCTCCTACGGGGTCGCCTCGATCGGCCCGATCACCATGGGCCTGGTCCGCGACACGACAGGCGGGCTGACGCCCGTGTGGGCGATCCTCGCCGCCATCGGCGTGGTCCAAGGACTCGTGGTCCTGCGCCTGCGGCCGGACCTCCGCCGCGTCGACTGACACCCCGGTCCACTCCGAGCCGTCTCGCGCAGACCCGGTTCCTCGCCCCGGCCCATGTCGCCGTGGTCGCCCTCGGCTGACGCGGCGCGGGCACCGAGCGAGCGTCGGGGCAGGTCACCCCCAGTAGTCGTCCAGCGGCTCGGGCGCCTCGTCCCCGACTGCCGACCCGCGACGCTCGGTGACCGTGAAGCGGCCCCGGTAGAAGAGCATCGGGCGGCCCTGCTCGCCGTCCTCGAGCTCGAGGACCCGTCCGACGACCACGTCGTGGTCGCCCGCCACATGCACCCCGTCGACCGCGCCGTGGACCCGCATGATCGCCCCCGGCAGGCTCGGCCCGCCGTGCACGGACTCGAACCACTCCAACCCGTCGAAGCGCCGGCCGGCCCGGGATCCGAACCGTGCGATCAGGTCACGCTGCTCGTCGCGCAGCACGTTGACCGTGAAGCGGCCGTCGTCACGCATCCGCGGCCAGGACCGTCCCCGGTGGTCGGCGCAGAACAGCACCAGCGGTGGATGGAGCGAGACCGAGGCGAACGACTGGCACGCGAAGCCCACCGGCTCCCCGTCGGCGGCATACCCGGTCACGATGGTGACCCCGGTCGCGAAGTGCCCGAGAGCGTGGCGCATCCGGTCCGGCGTCGGCTCACCACTCACGTCAGGCCGCCGTCCGGCCGCGCGTCCGGGCCGGGCTCGCGCGCCTCGCCGAACGCCTGGACCAGGGCGGCCAGCCGCGACGCCTCGCGCGAGGACACATCCCCGTCCGCCTTCTGGATCGCCATCACCGCGACGGTGTCTCCGTCCTCGAGGTCGAGGCTCACCCAGGGCTCCCCACCACCGAACTGGATGCCGACGATCTCCGGCCACTCGAGCGTCCGCGTCACGACGAGGTTCCGGACGACGAGGCCCTCACGGCTGGGGACCGCCACGATCGCGGCGTACCGCCAGGCGACGAGTGCGATGAGCACGCCGAGACCGAAGAACATGATCCGGTCGCCAGGGCCCCAGCGCCCGTCGGCCTGCGTCGGCATGATGACGGCGATGACGCCGAAGACCAGCAGCGACCCCCAGACCACGCCGAGCGCGACGGCCCGGCCGCGGCGGGGGCGGAACGGAGCCAGCGCCTCGGTCGCCGGCTGCTGCGGGAGGTCGTGGCTCACGGGAGCACTTCGTGGACGTGGTGGCGATGCGACATGGTGGCCCTCACAGACGGCATGCGGCGATGTCCGTGACGAGGATCGCGCGGGCGCCTAGGTCGTAGAGCTCGTCCATGAGCCGGTTGCGGCCGATCCGCGGCACCATGGCGCGCACGGCCACCCAGTCCTCGTCCTGCAGCGGGGAGACGGTCGGCGACTCCAGGCCCGGCGTCAGCTCGGTCGCCTTGTCGACGAGGTCCCTCGGGCAGTCGTAGTCGAGCATGACGTACGTGCGTGCCGTGATGACGCCGGCGAGCCGTCGCTCGAGCACGGAGACAGCCTGCGCCTCGCCCGGCCGGTCGCCACGGATCAGAACCGCCTCGGAGCGCAGGATCGGCTCGCCGAACACCTCGAGGCCTTGGTTGCGCAGAGTCGTTCCCGTCTCGACGACGTCCGCGATGACGTCCGCGACGCCGAGCGTGATCGCGGTCTCGACGGCACCGTCGAGACGGACCACGTCGGCAGCGAACCCACGCCGGGCGAGGTCCGCCCGCACCAGCCCCGGGTACGACGTCGCCACCCTCTTGCCCGCGATCTCATCGATGCTCGAGACGTGACCCGGCCGAGCGGCATAGCGGAAGGTGGAGCCGCCGAAGCCGAGCGCGATGACCTCGACGGCGGTGGAGCCCGAGTCGAGGAGCAGGTCCCGACCGGTGACGCCCGCGTCGACGGTGCCTGACCCGACGTAGACGGCGATGTCGCGAGGCCGCAGGTAGAAGAACTCCACGTCGTTGTCGGGGTCGGAGACGACCAGCTCCTTGGCGTCGCGGCGCGTCCGGTATCCGGCCTCCCGCAGCATCTCGACGGTGGCCTCGGACAGGGACCCCTTGTTGGGCACGGCGATTCGCAGCATTTCTCGGTTCCTTGGGATGGTCCTCCGGCGCTCGGTGAGAGCGGCCTCAGAGGTGGGAGTAGACGTCCTCGAGCGAGATCCCCCTCGCGAGCATGAGGACCTGAAGGTGGTAGAGCAGCTGGCTGATCTCCTCGGCCGTCTCGTCGGTCGACTGGTACTCGGCCGCCATCCAGACCTCGGCCGCCTCCTCGACGATCTTCTTGCCGATCGCGTGCACGCCGGCGTCGAGTGCGGCGACCGTCCCTGACCCTTGGGGACGTGTCGCCGCCTTGTCTGCCAGCTCGGCAAACAGCTGCTCAAAGCTCTTCACGGTGCCCAAGCCTACGGGCGCGTCCGCCGGGGCTGGAACGCCGTCCGGCTGGCGGCCGCTCCCACCCGGCCCCTGGGACGCGACGGGTCGGGACGGTGCTCCGGCAGGCACTGCCGCCGGTGTCACCACGGGCCGTGCGACGCCGCCACCGAGCGGAGCGCGACCACGGTGGCCACGGCGGCGGAGGCAGCCTCGTGGCCCTTGTCCTCGGCCGAGCCCGGAAGGCCGGCCCGGTCCACCGCCTGGGCCTCGTCGTCACAGGTGAGCACCCCGAACCCGATGGGGGTCGCGGTGCGCACCGAAACCTCGGTGATCCCGACGGTCGCTGCTTGACAGACGTAGTCGAAGTGCGGCGTGCCGCCCCGGATGACGACACCGAGGGCGACGAGCGCGTCGTACCGGTCCGCCAGCGCCGCACATGCCACCGGCAGCTCGAAGGTGCCCGGGACACGGACGACGTCAACCTCGGTCACCCCCGCCTCGGCGAGCCCCCGGCGGGCGCCGTCGAGGAGCCCGTCCATGACCCGCTCGTGCCATCTCGCGGCGACGACTGCGACGGACAGGCCGCTTCCGTCGGTGGAGATGACGGGGGCTCCCTCTTTCATGCGGTCTCCAGTCCATGGGTGCCGCGCCGCTCGCCGGCCAGCGGGATGTCGTGACCGAGCCGGACGCGCTTGGTCGCCAGGTACTGCTCGTTGTCCCGGCCGATCGGGCCGTGCAGCCGCTCGACCGCCACCACGTCGATGGACAGGTGGCGTAGCGCCTCCACCTTCGCGGGGTTGTTCGTCAGCAGGACCACCTGCTCGGCGCCGAGGTCGTGCAGGATCGCTGCTCCGGCGGCGTACTCGCGGGCATCGACCGGCAGACCCAGCGCCGTCTGGGCATCCACGGTGTCGGCGCCACGGTCCTGCTGGGCGTAGGCGCGCAGCTTGTCCACCAGGCCTACCCCGCGGCCCTCGTGACCACCGAGATAGACCACGACACCGCCGTCACGCCCGACCCGGGACAGCGAGGCCTGCAGCTGCGGGCCACAGTCGCAGCGCAGCGACCCGAACGCGTCACCGGTCAGGCACTCCGAGTGCAGCCGAGTCAGCACCGGCCCCGAGTCGCTGAGCCCCTTGAGCCCCCGCGGGCTCACCAGCGCCACGTGCTCGTCACCCGTCAGGGTGTCGCGGTAGCCATGCGCGGTGAACGTGCCGTGCACCGTCGGGATCCGCGTCGTCGCAAGGCGCTCGACCCGGTCATAGCGCTGCCGCCAGCCGATCAGCTGCTCGATGGTGATCACGGGCAGGTCGAACTCGCGTGACAGGTCGACGACGCCCGGCATCCGCATCATCCGCCCGTCGTCATGGACCAGCTCACCGATCAGCGCCACCGGCGGCAGCCCTGCGAGCCGGGCCAGGTCGACTGCAGCCTCCGTGTGACCCGGACGGGTCAGCACCCCACCAGGACGAGCGCGCAGCGGTAGGACATGCCCAGGACGGATCAGGTCGGCCGCGGTCGAGGACGGGTCGGCGAGCACCTGCAGCGTGCGGAGGCGGTCGGCCGCCGAGATGCCCGTCGACACCCCCGACGCGGCGTCGACCGAGACCGTGTATGCCGTCCGCAACGGGTCACGGTTCGCCGCGACCATCAGCGGCAGGTCCAGCCGGTCGGCGACCTCCGCCGGCATCGGCGCGCACAGGTATCCCGACGAGTGGCGGATCGTCCACGCCATCCACTCCGCCGTCGCCGTCGCGCCGGCCAGGACCAGGTCACCCTCGTTCTCCCGGTCCTCGTCATCGAGCACCAGGACCGGTCGGCCCTCACGAAGCGCCTCGAGCGCCTCCTCGATGGTCGACAGCACGCTCATGACGAGACCTCCTGGTTGGTGTTCGGTGGTTCGGGCCGCTCACGGTTCCCTGCGCTCCGCTCGAGGTGCCCTGCGCTCGGCGCAAGGTGCCCGCCCTGCTGGAGCAAGCGCTCGACGTACTTGGCCAGAACGTCGACCTCGAGGTTGACGACGTCGCCGGCTCCCTTTCGGCTCAACGTCGTCAGTTCCAACGTCGTCGGGATCAGCGACACGGTGAACGAGCCGTCGTCGACGGAAGCCACGGTGAGCGAGACACCGTCGACGGTGATCGAGCCCTTCTCGACCACATATCCGGCCAGATGCGGCGGGAGTGTGAGCACGACCGTCTCCCAGCGGTCCCCAGGCGTCCGCCCGATGATCGAGGCGGTGCCGTCGACGTGCCCCTGAACGACGTGACCGCCGAACCGCCCGTCAGCAGGCATCGCGCGCTCGAGGTTGACCCGGTCACCCGGATGTAGTGCCCCGAGGCTGCTGCGGCGCAGGGTCTCGGCCATCACATCCACCGTGAAGCCCTCCGCATCGTGCTCGGTGACGGTCAGGCACACCCCGTTGACGCAGATCGATGCTCCGTGGGTGGCATCGGTGACCACCCGGGGCCCGAGGACGCGGAGCACGGCTGACTCCGGCCCGTGCGTGATCGACGCGACCGTGCCGAGCTCTTCGACGATTCCGGTGAACATCTGCTCCTACTCCCTGTTCCTCGTACCCTCTGCTGCTTCCCATGCCTCGTTCGGGACGCCCGACCCAGATGTGGCTCGACCCGACGGATCCGCACACGCCTGAGTAATGGCGTGGATCCGGATGTCGTCGCCGACGCAGGTGACCTCGACCGGCACCAGCCGCACCAGGTCCGACACCGTGCCGATGCCCAGGTCGCCCACCGCTGCGCGGCCATCCCCTAGCAGTGCCGGAGCGAGGTACGCGTAGACCTCGTCCACTAGTCCAGCGGTCAGGAAGGCCGCCGCCAGCGTCGGGCCTCCTTCCAGCCACACATCGCGGACTCCCCTGTCCCACAAGGCACGCAGCGCTTCTCCCGGCTCGCGTGTGGCGAGGTGCAGGACCTCCCCGGGGCCGTCATAGAGGCGGGCACCGCGAGGCACGGAGCGCTCTCCCATGACGACGCGAAGTGGCTGTCGAGCGGCCTCCCCGCCATCCGGCATACGAACGGTGAGCCTCGGGTCGTCGGCGATCACCGTGCCGGTCCCGACGAGGACAGCGTCGCGCATGGCCCGCTGAACGTGGACGTCGGCGCGTGCGGCCTCCCCCGTGATCCACTGGCTGGTCCCGTCGGACGCTGCGCTGCGACCGTCCAGCGTTGCCGCGAACTTCCACGTCACGAGCGGGCGACCGAGGGCGACGGTGCGCGACCAGCGGTCGTTGAGCGCGGCGGCCTCGTCGGCGAGCACGCCCCCCACGGTGTCGACCCCGGCACGGCGGAGCACCTCCGCACCGCCGGCCGCCTCAGGGTTGGGGTCGGTCTGGGCGAAGACGACGCGAGCGACCCCGGCTGCGACCAGCAGGTCGGCGCAGGGCCCGGTGCGGCCTGCGTGCGAGCACGGCTCCAGCGTGACGTATGCCGTGCTGCCCCGTGAGCGCGTGCCCGCGGCAGCCACCGCGTCGACCTCCGCGTGGGGTGAGCCGGCACCCCGGTGGTACCCCTCACCGACGACCTCACCCGCCGGACCCACGAGGACGCAGCCGACCCGAGGGTTCGGGTCAGGCCACGGCCCGGATGCGGCGAGGTGGAGAGCCCGCCGCATCCAGGACGCCGCCGCTGGGCCCATGCTGTCGATCGAGTGGGGCCTGTCCGTCATGTCGCGCGACCGCCCGATCAGCCGGCCTTCGCGTCCGCGAGCGCCGGCTCGACGTCAGGCTTGGCCGTGCGGGACACCTTGACCCACTGGATGAACCCGTAGACGACGAACGCGCCGTAGAACGTGTAGAGGACCGCGGTCGGCACGTAGCCGGTGGCGAGCCCGAACGGGACGCCGACGAGGTCGACGCCGATCCAGGCCAGCCAGAACTCGTTCCAGCCGCGCGCCATCGCGTAGGTCGCCACGATCGAGCCGACGAAGATCCACGCGTCGCACCAGTAGAACCACCACTCGGGCGTGAAGAACGGGTTGGGCGCGAGGCTCCAGATCCACTTGAAGACCTGGGCGACGATGATCGTGCCGACCAGCCACAGGGCGATGACGGCGGTCCGCTCACGCGTCGTCGCCCAGCGCGGGGTGATCGCAGCCCCGGACGGGTCATCGGCATGGTTGAGCCGACGGACCCGGGACCAGCGCCACCAGCCGTAGATGCTGGTGATGATGAAGAAGACCTGCCGTCCGGCCTGCCCGAACAGCGGGATCCGCTCGTCGGCCCCGAAAAGGGCACCGAGGTAGACGAAGAAAAGCATGACGTTGGCGACGATGCCGACCGGCCAGGCCCAGACCAGGCGCTTCATGCCGAGCCAGGCCGAGGCGACGCCGATGAGCACGCCGATGAGCTCGAGCCAGTGCAGCTGGTACTGCCCGACCGGGATCGCAGCGTCGATGAGCTGCTGGAAGACGTTCTTCGACTCGTCCGCGAGCGCGAGAGTGACCATGTGGTGTTCGTCCTCGAAGTTCGTGTGGTGATACTGAACGGACGAACTCCGGGGGACTCCACAGGTCGGGTCGGATGGCGGAGGACCTCACGGTGCCGCACACCGGCCGACGACGGCCTGTCTCGTGCTGCCTCCCATCCGGACTTTCACCGTCGGTCCTGGAGTTTCACCAGGTCAACCGGCCGCTGGCTGCGGCCGGGTCGCGGACTATCACCGCCGGCTCGGAATTACACCGACCCCGGAGCACGTAAGCCCCAGTATGCCACCGGGCGCACCCGGCGCCCCCGCCCGCCCACGTGATGGTCCCCACTCGGACGCCACGACGCCCCGGGGACGCGGTGGCCGCGCTCAGTGCGCGTGCTGGTCGGCCAGCGCCCGCAGCTGATCGATCGCCCCGGCCGCGTCCTCAGCGCCGTACACCGCCGAACCAGCCACGAAGACGTCTGCACCGGCTTCGGCGCACTGCTCGATGGTCTCGAGGCTGACGCCTCCGTCCACCTGGACCCAGATCTCGCCGCCGTGCCGCCGCACGGCCTCTCGCACCTGCGCGACCTTGGGCATCTGGTCGGCCATGAACGACTGGCCGCCGAATCCGGGCTCGACGGTCATGACCAGGACCATGTCGAGCTCGGGCAGCAGGTCCTCGTACGGCGCGAACTCCGTGGCGGGCTTGATCGCCATCGACGCGCGAGCCCCGGCAGCGCGCAGCGCTCGCGCCAGGCCGCGTGGGTCGCGCGCCGCCTCGATGTGGAAGGTCACCGACTGACAGCCCGCCTCGGCGTACATCGGCGCCCAGTGGTCGGGGTCCTCGATCATCAGGTGCGCGTCGACCGGGACAGGGCTCACCTTGAGCAGGGCCTCGACGACCGGCAGGCCGAGCGTGAGGTTCGGCACGAAATGGGCGTCCATGACATCCACGTGCGCCCAGTCCGCGTTGCGGATGCGCTCGAGCTCCGACTGGAGGTTGGCGAAGTCCGCCGACAAGATGCTCGGTGAGATCAGCACGGCAGCCACCCTAGAGCTTGCGCAGGAGTGCGAAGAACATCGCGTCAGTGCCGTGCACGTGCGGCCACAGCTGGACGAACGGGCCCTCACCGAGCCCACCCAGCGGCATACCGGCGGTGTCGACGAAGAGCTCACGAGCGTCGACGACCTCGGCGTCCGAGCGCTTCTTCATGACGTCCTGGACGACGAAGCGCGTCTCGTTGAGGTGGGGGCTGCACGTCGCATAGCCGATGAGCCCGCCCGGCATCGTGGCGTCGATCCCCGACGCGAGCAGCTCGCGCTGGAGCCCCGCCAGGGCGGCGACGTCGCCGGGGCTGCGCCGCCAGCGGGCCTCCGGACGGCGCCGGAGCGCTCCGAGGCCCGTGCACGGAGCGTCGATGAGCACGCGGGAGTATGCCGCCGGCTCCGCAGCCCCGACGTCGCGACCGTCGCCTTGCCGGACCTCCACAGTCGTCCCTGCGGCCGTGGCCGCACGAGAGGCCGCATCGAGCGTCTGACGGACGAGTCCCGCCCGATGTTCGCTGATCTCGTTGGCGACAAAGGGAATCGACCGCTGAACGGCGATCGCGGCGAGCAGGCCGGCCTTGCCTCCCGGCCCAGCGCACAGGTCGAGCCACCGCTCCGTGCCGGGGCGGCTCTCCACGGGAGCCGCGGCGAGTGCAAGCGCCAGGAGCTGAGACCCTTCGTCCTGGACGGCCGCGCGACCCTCGCGGACAGCCGCGATCGAACCTGGGTCGCCTTCTGGCAGAACGGCACCCACCGGACTCGTCGTCGACGGCGTGGCCCCTGCAGCGACCAGCTCGTCCACGCTCGCGAGGCCAGGGCGGGCGATGAGGGTCACCTTGGCGGGCGCGTTGTCGGCCTCGAGCAGCGCGGTCAGCGGCCCGTCGACGGTGGCAGACGTCGCCGCCCCATGACCGATGAGGGCCGCCCGAAGGGCCTTGACGACCCAGAGCGGGTGCGAGGTGCGGACCGCGAGAGCCTCCAACGGGTCCGTGACCCCGGCGGTCACGACCTCGAGCCACTCGTCGAGGTCACGTTCACTGATCCGTCGCATCACCGCGTTGACGAAACCCGCCGCGCCGGCCCCGTTGACCTGCCGCGCCAGCGCGACGGTCTCGTCGACGGCGGCGTGGGTCGGGACGCGCATGCCGAGCAGCTGGTGGGCGCCGAGCCGGATGGTGTCGAGCACGCGCGGGTCGATCTTGTCGACCGGGCGGTCGGCAGCTCGCGCGGCGATGGCGTCGTAGAGACCGTGCAGGCGCGTCGCGCCGTAGACCAGCTCGGTCGTGAAGGCCGCGTCGCGGCCGGTGAGGCGCTTCTCCCGCATCAGTCGCGGGAGGACGAGGTTGGCATAAGCACCCTCGGCGATCTCCCGCATGACCGTGTATGCCGTGAGGCGGGGAAGGTCGGTACGTCGGCTTCGCTCCGCCGGCCGCTGTGCCGAACGGTGCTGGGCAGACCGCTCGCGCGCGGGTGGGCGCTGCCGCCCGCGACCTCTGGACTCACCCATCGCCGAAGCCCTCCCCCGGCTCGATCCTGGAGCCGCGGGCCCAGTCCGCCGCCGGCATCGGCTTCTTCCCGTGCGCCTGGACGACGCCGAGCCGGACGGGAACGCTGCCGGTTCCGACGAACACGGCGCGCTTCGTGACGGCGATCCGGCCGGGGTCCAGCCGGGCGGGACGCGGGCCGTCGCCAGGCCTGTCGGCCTGCACGTCCACGTGGGCGCTACCAGGCACCTGGCTGGGCAGCTCATCGGGCGTCGCGAGGACGAGCGGGGCGACCTTGAGGCGCTCCCCACGGAACGTCGTCCAGGCACCGGGAGCCGGGGTGCAGCCTCGGACCAGCCGGTCGATGGCGAGGGCGGGTCGGCTCCACTCGATGCGGGCGTCCTCGACATCGATCTTGGGCGCCAGTGAAACACCTTCCGCCGGTTGGGGTTTCGCGACGAGCGCACCCGTCTCGATGCCATCCAGAGTGGCCACCAGCAGGCCTGCCCCGGCGACGGCGAGGCGGTCCAGGAGATCGCCCGCCGTGTCGGTCGGCCGGATCGCCTCGGTCATCACGCCGTAGACGGGTCCGGTGTCCAGCCCCTTCTCGATGAGGAAGGTCGACGCGCCGGTGACCTCGTCACCTGCCATCACCGCGTGCTGGACCGGGGCCGCCCCCCGCCAGGCGGGCAGCAACGAGAAGTGCAGGTTGACCCACCCGTGTCGCGGGATGTCGAGTGCGACCGGTGGGATCAGGTTGCCGTACGCGACGACGGGACACGCATCCGGACCGATGTCGCGAAGCCGCTCGAGGAAGTCGTCGTCGCGCACCCGGGTCGGCGTCAGCACAGGTACGCCGAGCTCGTCTGCACGAAGACGCACCGGAGACGCCTCGAGACGCCGCCCTCGCCCCGAGGGCGCATCAGGCCGCGTCACCACCGCGACGAGCTCGTGGCTCGAGGCGGCCACTGCGTCGAGGCTGGGCACGGCCGCCTCGGGTGTGCCCGCGAACACCACCCTCATGTCACATCGCCCGACCGAAGGTGGAGTGCGGGCTGATCCGAACCTCAGGGGGGTTCTCTGCGAACCACTCGGCCTCCCGGATCGCGCGCATGGCCTCTTTGCGGGCCTCCGGGTCGAGCCGGTCGATGAAGAGGATGCCGTCGAGATGGTCAGTCTCGTGCTGCACGCAGCGGGCGAGCAGCTCACTGCCCTCGACGACGACCGGCTCACCCCACATGTTCTGGCCCTTGGCCACGACGGACAGGGCGCGTTTGGTGTCGAAGGCGAGGCCGGGGATCGACAGGCACCCCTCCGGCCCGTCCTGCTCCTCGTCAGACAGGTCCAGCACCGGGTTCACGAGGTGACCAAGGGCTCCGTCGACGTAGTAGGTGAACACCCGCAGTCCGACGCCGAGCTGAGGGGCGGCCAGGCCTGCGCCGGGCGCGTCCATCATCGTGTCCTCGAGGTCCTTGACCAAGGCACGGAGCTCCTTGTCGAAGTCGGCGACCTCGGCGGCGCGGCTGCGCAGCACCGGGTCCCCGAACAGGCGGATGTCCTTGATCGACATGAGGCTCCTGACGTCGGCAAAGGGGCGACCGACAGTCTAGGGCCGGGCCCGGTCGGGGACCGCTGGTGGCGAGCCCCGGTGGCTTGCCGCGTATGAACGGTGGCGTGTTGTGGGCTCAGTCGGCGACGGCGTCGACGATCCGGTCCCTTGACGGGTCAGGCGCACCGTCGGCGGGCACTGGCGCGGTCCCTTGTCGGGGTGTGTCGGTCGGTTCCTCGACGCTTCTGCCCAGGTCGCGCACGGAACGCGACAGCAGTGCCGAGAGCGAGATCGCCGCGTAGATGGCCGCGCTCGCGACAAGGAGTGTCTCGACGTCGACGTGGAAGGCCAGCCAGCCGTAGAGGAAGGTGCCGATCGGCATGGCCACGAACGAGCCCACTGCGTCGTAGCTCGAGACTCGTGAGAGCACCCCGAGCGGGATGTGCTCGTGGAGCGCCGTGCTCCACCCGACACTGAAGACCTCCACTGCCGCTCCAGCCAGGAAGAAGCCGACCGCAACCGGCACGAGCGCGGGCGCCAGCCCCAACAGGGCCATCGGGATCGCGACCACCGTGATCGCGATCATCCCGGCGCGGAGGGGATGGGCCAGCCTGAGCCGCAGCATGACCAGTGTCATGAGCACGGTCCCGACAGCCTCCGCGCTGAGGATGAGCCCCCAGCCGGCCTCGCCGATGGCGGCCGTGGAGGAGGCGATGAGTGGCCCGAGGACACCGATGACCCCGACGTGGATCGCATTGGTGAGGCCGAAGGCGAGCACGATGACCCAGAGCCACTGGCGTCGGGTGAACTCACCCCACCCTTCGCGGAGCTCGCGAACCATCGAGGCCCGGGCCGGACGGTTCTCCTCCTCGCGCCGCGGGAGCCGGATCTGTGTCAGGCAGACGATCGCAACGGCATACGTGAAGGCGTCGACCGCGAGGGCCCACCCGGGCCCGATGCCGACGACGAGGGCACCGGCGACGGCAGGGCCGATGATGGTCAGCCCGCTTCGGCTGAAGGACAGCAGCGCATTGGCCTGTTGCAGCAGCCGGCGGTCGACGACGAGCGGGACCACGCCCATCATCGCCGGCATCGTGAACGCCGAGACGGCACCGTTGACGCCCTCGAGGATGGTCAGCTGGGTGAGGGTTGCATGGCCGCTGATGATGAGCGCCGCCGCCACGCCCTGCGTGAGCATCGTCAGCACGTGCGACACCTGCAGGACGACGATGCGCGAGAAGCGGTCTGCGATCACTCCGCCGACGAGCAGGAACACCACCATGAGCAGGGTGCGCACGCCGAGCACCTGCGCCAGCGCTCCTGCGGACTGGTCGATGTGCAGCACGGCGAACGCCAGGGCGACGGGCACCATGGCCGTGCCCGCGGTCGACACGGTCCGAGCTGCGAAGTACCACGCGAAACGCCGGTCACCCAGTGCGGCGAACGACTCCTTGACCTTCATCGGGTTCCCCTGCTTTCAGGCTTCATGCGGAAGGCGATCACGGACAGGTTGGCGCGCACCGTGCCCGACGTGCGGGGTGGCTTGGCGCTTGCATGCATGAGCAGGCTCGCCTCGGTCACGAGGTCCACCACACGCTGCCAGTCCTCCGGCTCGAGCCAGAGGTCGGCATCGGTCGAGAGGGTTCGCTCCCCAGGTTGGCGATCCTCGAAGCGCGCCGGGATCGCATCGGCGAGGACGCGCACGTAATGGCGTAGGTCCCTCTCGTCGCTCGGTGCCGACGGGGAGCGATGCGCGTCCCACGGGTGCCGGTACTTCTTCGCGCGGCCTCCACGGACCTTCTCCTCGCCGGCGACCACGATCAGGCCGGCTGCCTCGAGGAACCTCAGGTGGTAGCTGGCGTTCGCCTGCGTGATGTCGAGCTCACGCGCGACCTCGGCCGCCGACAGCTCCGCACCGGTCAGCAGCGAGAGCATCTGCAGCCGGAGCGGGTGCGCGGTGGCCCTCAGCTCGCTGATGCGACCCTCTTCCAAAGACATGTTTGAGAGTATGGCGTGAGGTCCCGAGCACTGTCAAGCATTCCTTTGGGGGTGGCATCACGCGCTCGGCCGTCGGGCTGGGCGTCGTTGGCGCTCAGGTCGACGCGACGCGCTCCACCTCGAACGTGAAGTCCTGCTGGCGCAGCCGGTCGACCAGGGCGTCGCCCATCGCGGTGGCCGGCGTGCAGACACCCACCCGCCCCGGGACTCCTTGGTCGCGCGCCAGACAGATGAGGGACTGGCCGAACATCACCGCAGTCCCGCTGTAGCCGGGATCGTGATCGGCGCCGACACGCGTGACGTATCGCGCGCCCGTGGTCGTCGTCGCCCGGATGTCCATCCGGAACCTGCCCGCGGCCTGCTGCTCGGGGCTCGGGCCCTCCCCCGGCCTCGGCAGCACCCGGTCCAGCACGGCTCGGGTCGGTCCGAAGGCCAGGCCGGTAGCGACCCCTCCGAGACCGATGGCCATCCCGGCCGCCATCACCGGCGACATCGGTCCGGTTCCGAAGTCGGTCACCTCCCGGTATCGCAGCCCGCGTCCGTATGACCAGTCGCTCAAGGTGTTCGACAGCCGCACGACTCGGGTGTTGAAGGACGCCATCACGAAAGGACCGGTCCACCGGCCTGTGCCGGGGTCACGGTCAATCGGAACGAACCGTCGCAGCGCCCCTGCCATGCCGCTCGTGGGGGTCCGCGTGGACTTCGGCTCCTCGGCCCGACGCGGGCTGAGGGCGTACGGATCGCTCAACGTCCGGCGCGCGGACTGGTCGGCGCGGGCAGCGATCGCCTGCTTGCGGGCCGAGTCGACGGTGCCACCCGAGAAGCCGCCCTTCAGCGACCGCACGAGCAGCGTGGTCTCGCCCAGGCTCCCCTCACCGTCTGCGCGGGCCCGCTGGGCCGTGATGAGAACCCCGAGATCGGAGGGGATCGAGTCGAACCCACACGCATGGACGATGGCGGCGCCAGTCTCCTTGGCGCGCGCGTCGAGCTCGTCGAGCGACCAGCGGACGAAGAGCACCTCGCCCGTCAGGTCCGCGTAGTGCGTGCCTTCCTCGGCGCAGGCGCGCGCGACATCCCTGCCGTATGCCGCGTACGGCCCCACCGTGGTCCCCAGCACTGCGGTCCGCGCCGCGAGGGCACGGAGCCCGGCTCCGTCGTTGGCGTCGACGGTGACCAGCTCCCAGGCGCGTGCGCCGTCGCCGAGCTCCGATCGAAGGGCGTCGAGCTTGGACCGTGAGCGACCGGCAAGTGCGACTCGAAGGTCGGGATCGGCGTGCTTCGCCAGATGTGCGGCGGTCAGGGAACCGACGAACCCCGTTGCACCGTAAAGGACGACGTCGAGCTCTCGTGCGGCCATGCCGCTACTCTGCCAGTCCTGGTCCGCGATGGCGTCGCGTTACGCGTTAGACGACGGGGCCCGCAAGGGCCTGTCTTTGCCTGACGGCGAAGGTGTGGCCGCGTCACATCGGCCTTGCGGCGGCACGGGGCCTAGGTCCTTGCGCCCGGATCGTCGTTCCGGTCCCTGGCCGCAAGCTCCGCTTTGAGCGTCCTGATCTCGTCCAGGACCTCGGCCAGCTCGCTTCGCGTCTTCCGATCCTCGGCACTGAGCCTCTCGATGAGCCAGGAAGCAAGAGAGGCAGTCACGATGCCAACGAGGGCAATGCCACAGATCGTCATGGCCACGGCTACGAACCGGCCCGTGAGGGTTGTGGGATAGCGATCGCCGTAGCCGACGGTCGTGATGGTGGTGATGGCCTCACCACCATGCATCGCCAGGGGTCCGGATGTTCGCGATTGGCGAGGCTCGTTCTGCATCGAGGACGGCGAGGCCACCTACGAAGATCGTCATGAGCGAGGCTCCGATGACATACACGGCGACCCGGCCTCTGAGGCCCCCGGAAACGCCTCGGTTGAGCACCGCGAGGATTGCGACGACCCGGAGCAAACGCAACGGCCGCAGGAGCGGCAGGGCGATGACGGCCAGATCCAACACGTGTCGACGGACGTAACGCCACCGGCTCGTAGCCAGACGGACCCTGATCAGATAGTCGAGGGCGAACGCGATCCACGACACGATCGCAACAACCTCGCACCAGTGCACCAGCGCAGGCCTGGCGCCGGGAGAGAGGATCGGCACGGCGTACGCGATGAGGAACCCGACAGCGACAGCGGCGAGCGGCCATTCGGTGCGCTGCTCCCACTCCTTCACGGTTAATGACCGCGCCGCTGTCTCCGCCATGCGTGCGAGTGTCCACGTCATCCGAGTTCGAATTAGGGATGGCGCGCCGACTCGGCGGATCAAGGTGGGTCAGGACGGGCACTGACCCCAGCACCGACCCTGATCCCGGGGTCGGTCCGGGTTCCCGTCCTGGTCGCGGTGGCGGCTGGCGGCGGCCGATCCCGTGCCGCCGGCGGTGCTGCCGATCGTGCTGCCGGCGGTGGTGATTGCGGTGGTGATTGCGGTGCCGCCGATCGTGCTGCCGGCGGTGCTGCCGATCGTGCTGCCGGCGGTGGTGATTGCGGTGGTGATTGCGGTGGTGATTGCTGTGGTGATTGCGGTGGTGGGGGTCGGTGCCAGGTGACTTCCCAGGGGGTGACTTCGGCGTCCAGGCCCAGCTCGTGTACCCGGGTGTGGTGCCGTCCGCACAGCAGCGCCCCGTTGCCCAGGTCGGTGGGCCCGCCGGTGGACCAGGGCTGGACGTGGTGCGCCTCGCACCACTGTGAATCGCCCCGGGTCTGGTGGAGGGTCTGATCCCGCGAAAGGGTGGAGTCATGCCTGTTCCGAGGAAGTACACGGACGAGTTGCGTGAGCGCTCGGTTCGGATGGTGAAGGAGACGCTCGGGGACAACCCGGGGATGGGTCTGCGGACGGCGTGTAGCCAGGTGGGTGACCAGTTG